>CAYOCI010000152.1:0-1618 GCA_964402415.1 uncultured Clostridia bacterium | reverse complement strand
CTCCGCTCTATGTAGATCCGCAGGACAGGCCAGGCTTAGCGGAAACGTCGTGAAGATCAGGCTGTTTCCGCAGACGCTGGAATAAGGACAGACAGATCTCTGACCTACTGACCCACAGTGAGAAGCACGTACAGGTACGCGATGACAGCCAGATACGAGTCGAAACGATCTAAGATGCCACCGTGCCCCGGCAGTATGTGTCCGGCGTCCTTCGTCCCGAACTGCCGCTTGATCGCAGACTCAGCAAGGTCGCCAATCTGAGCGACCGCTCCACCAAGGAGACCGATGAGACCGACAAGCAGTGGATCAAGACCGAACGCAAGGCCCACAACGGCCGGCGCCACAGTACTGATCACCACCCCCCCTAGGACACCTTCAACGCTCTTTCCAGGGCTAAGTTCTGGGCAGAGCTTCCGCCGTCCCCAGGTGGAGCCAGCAACAAAGGCCGCCGTATCATAGCCCCAAGTGATAGCGAAAGAGATAGCTAACCAGGCCACGCCATCCGGGAGCTGTCGGATGATGATGACACGTGAGAACAAGAACGGAATGTACAGCGCCGCGAATGCCGTTAGTGCCATACTGACCAGCGAAAACCGACGATGATCCACCACCGACCGTGCAAGCAGATAGAGCATTGCAGCGGCGAGGATGAGTTGGGAGCGTGCCCCAACGAGTTCGGGAAAGCCAATGAACAATATCGTTAAGGCACCTGTCAGGAGCAGATCTAAACTCAAGTTCGCGCGGCGGACGATCTGATGCAACTCAGATAGACCGAGTCCGGTCAGGCATATAACCGCTACTTTGAGCGGCCAGCTGCCGACGTTAACTAGCCACAGCAACACTCCCGCTCCGATGACCCCTGTGGCAATCCGGGACCATAGCATAGGCACCAACCTCCTACCGGCTCTTGAGACCTCCAAAACGGCGATCCCTCTGCCGATAGGCGTCAAGGATCGTGACTATCTCTTGTTTGTCAAAGTCAGGCCATAACTTGGGGGAGAAGAAGAGTTCCGCATAGGCGCTCTGCCATATGAGGAAGTTTGAGAGCCGCTGCTCACCGCTGGCCCGCACGATTAGGTCCGGCACGGGCAACTGCGGTGCATACAGGTGGTCCGCGATGATCTCTTCGGAGATAGCCTCTGGATCAAGATCGCCTCGCTTAACCTGCGCGGCGATCGCTCTTACTGCATCGGTGATCTCTGCTCGCCCACCATAGTTTAGGGCGATATTTACTATTAGTCCAGTATTACCTCTGGTCTCCGTGACTGCCTTGGTGATCCAGCTGATCGTCTCTTGGGGAACAGCATCCAAACGCCCGGTTACGAGCAGGCGTACGTTCTTCTCCATCAGCGTGTGGAGATCACGGCGAATCCATTCAATGGGGAGCTTCATCAAGAAGTCAACCTCATCGCGGGGGCGCGTCCAGTTTTCTGTTGAGAATGCGTAGAGCGTCACTGCCTCGAGCTTAAGGTCGCCAGCTGCTTCGATCACACGACGCATGGCATCGACACCGGCTTGATGTCCGAAGCGACGGGGCAAACCACGGCGCTCAGCCCAACGCCCATTTCCATCCATGATAAACGCGATATGCCTCGGTATCGCCGGTCCCAGATCGGAT
>CAYOCI010000151.1:0-2406 GCA_964402415.1 uncultured Clostridia bacterium | reverse complement strand
AGCGGTGACTGGGCCTGAGCCCACGCCCGCCGCGCTCTATATGCAGGCGGTGGAATTGCTGGCATCGGATAGCCCCTATCAGGGGGAACTGGCCATCAAGCTGGCGGTGGAACCTGGCAGCGTCTCAGACCCCGCTGAGCGCCTGGTGCTGGAGAGCTTAAGGGATCTGGAGCTCGGTGTGAGCTTGCAGAAGAAGACGGGTGAGCTTGAGACTGTCCGTCTAGCGTGGCAGGGGCAGACCATCCCGCTGGAAGCCAGTGAGGTAGCGGCGTCCTGGTGGCAGCAGTTCACTCCAGAGCAGCTGCTCACCAAGGGCCGTGAAGAGTACCAGATAGCGGGCACACTGTCGGTCGCCTCGCTGCTGCCCGCCACTTCCCAGTCTGACCCGGTCTCTCTGCTCTTGCAGGACCTGACCGCGGGGCTGGAGCAGATACCGGCCACGCTGATCCTGAAGCCGCACCGCCACTGGCTACGGATGGTCTATCAGGTCCACGCGCTGGAGTTCTCTTGGTCACAGACCCTGGACGGCGATCAGCTCGCCAGCTTCCCGCTCGGTAGCCAAACCAAGAGCGTCGCGCTTGATCTGCGCGGACGCTTGGAGATCATTTCCCAGGTGATGGCCGAGTGATTGGAGGTGAAGACCATGGAAGGTGGCATGATGAAAAAGAGCATGGATAGAGGGTGTCGGCGTGGGTGTGGGCTGGGGTGTGGGACGGTGGTCATACTTGTCGCGATCTTGTGGCTCCTCAGGCCCGGAAATGTGAATGAGGGGAAGGTCATTCGGCTGGTCAGTAATAATATTGGGTTTCTCAACGCTTGCGTCGCCAACCAGACCTACGACCGCGTCTATGAGCTGAAGGATGTCAGTAAGGTAACGCCACGCGTAACAGCAGACAGAGAGCTCTACATTGAGTTCGAGTGCTTCAGCTTTGGGATCGCCCCAAGCTCTGCTTACTGGGGCTTCTACTACGCCAGCGATGACAAGCCGACTGGGTACCAGGGTGAATCGATGGATCTAGAGTGGGACGAAAAAGATCGGCAATGGCGGGCAGAGCCCCAAGGCAATGATTACTATACCAAGAAGATCGCTGATCACTGGTACTACTATAAGATGGTGTTCTGATCAGGATATGGGGCAATGAGACAAGGCGGGCTTAGCCCGCCTGTTTCATATCTCCCTGCAGCATCTCCCGCGCTCGCTGCCAGTCGTGGGCGGCGTGTGCCACGCGGTCTTGGTAGTCGTAGACGATCCTCGCCAGCTTAGCCACCTGGTTGACGCCGATCCCGTAGTTTGGTACGTCCGAGGAGAGAACGGAGATGATGAAGGGCCGCTCCTTGTGATAGACGATCCCGACATCGTTGAGCGAGCCGGGCCAGTTGCCGATTTTGTGCGCCACGTCCACATCATCGGGCAGCAGGGCCGGGATGCGGTCGCCGGGCAGCGTGTTCATGAACTTGCCTAAGAGCCACTTGCCGTCCTCGCTCTCCTCGGACAGCTGGATCAGGCGCTCCAGGTACTGCGCCATGCTATGTGCTGATGAGAGGTTCTCCTTGTCCAGCATGACGTTCGCCCCCAGACCCCGCCAGTATTCCTGCAGCTTAGCTTTGCCCGACCAGCGGATCAGCATATTGACCCCGTCGTTGCAGCTATAACGGACACAGTAGTGCACCAGGTCGCGCAGGGTGAAGCGGGTGCCAAAGGGGGAGAAGTGGACGACCCCGATCCCCTCATAGTCGGCGGGCGTGTAGGTGACAGTATCATTCCACTTGGCCTCGCCCGCGATGATCTGTTCGGTGACGTAGAGCACCACTGGCAGCTTGATGGTGCTGGCGGCAAAAAACGGATCTTTGGCCCGGATGGTGGCGCCGACACCGCTCTCAAGGTCACGAAAGTCGATCCCGTAGGTGCCATCCATGCTCTCCATGGCCGCTTGCAGCTCGATGACCAGGTCGGTGTAGTCGGGGGTGAGATCGGCGTCCATGGCCCCCGACGAGACCGCCTGAGCGATTACCATCAGCAGAATGCCTAAGTTCATGTGGCTTCCTCTCCATTCATCGCTTTTTCCATTGTTTGGACGAATGAAGAGGGATTTGAGTTCCTTTGAGTGAAGTGATTATCTGAGCTCCGCAACGATAATACGGCTCCGGGATCGTTCCGCCGTTGGCTGCACCAAGCGATTATCTCGCCCATGGCTGGCTAAGTAGACGGAGGCGGTCTCAACCTCTGTGATGCAGATGCCGCATACGGGAACTAGCAGGCAGCACCATCTCGCCTAATGAGAACTATTGGAACACGCCGCCGTAATATCCTTGGAGGTGGATGCCATGTATGAGTATGACTTTGTCCAGATCGGGATCACGATTGGGTTCCCGATGTCCACCAAGATGAATAAGGATTATCAATCG
>CAYOCI010000150.1:0-2594 GCA_964402415.1 uncultured Clostridia bacterium | reverse complement strand
ACCTTCTGCATGCCGGCCAAGGTCTCATCGATCACTTTGTCCAGCTCCATGCCCAGCATGCCGGCGCCGCCCTCGATCACCTCGCGGTTGACCCCAGCGGCAAAGCCCTTTTGCTTCCACTTCTTCATCACCGACTTGGTGGTCAGATCGAGGATGCTCTTGCTAGGACGCATCAGTGCCGTGGCAGCGATCAAGCCGGTCAACTCATCGATGGTGTACATTACGATCTCCATCCTGTGTTCCGGCTTTACCTCGGAGCAGAGCTGCCAGCCGTGGCTCTGGATGGCATGGATGTACTCTTCTGGCCACTCCTGCTTCTCTAAGATCTCCCTGACCTTGGTGCAGTGCTGGTCCGGCCACATCTCATAGTCCAGGTCGTGGGCGAGACCGATCACGCCCCACTTGTCCACATCCGGCTCACCAAGCAGCTCGGCGAAGTGACGCATCACCGCCTCCACAGCAAACGCATGGCGGATATGACTCTCATCTTTGTTGTATTGGGATAGAAGCGCAAACGCTTCCTCGCGGGTGGGTACATGGGTAGGCATAGCGACAACCCTCTTTCCCTAAAATGAAGTGCATTGATATACATTCTAGCTAACTAGAGTGGCATGCGCAAGTCTTCTGTCAGGAAGCGCGATGCCATGCAGAAGTCAAAAACGCCTGGCACTGCGGTCATGCCTTTGGCTCTCATTGCCAGTTCTGCGACCTATAAAGATGCATAGAGATAGAGTACCAGTAGTTGACGGAATATTGGGCAAACAAGTCTCCTGTTGTCTCGGCGAGACGCAATCCAGGTTGAGCGGTTGGGGAGGTGATAAACAGACCGTTGATTGATGGATAGTATAGCCTAACTCACAGACGGAGGTGAAACGCGTGTTTATTCCTGGACGGATGTTCACCCTGTTAGCCCTGCTGTTTACCTGCGGGGCGATCCTCTATCGCATTGACCTAGCCAAGAAAGGCATACTGCCCACGCTGCGGCGCATCGCCGGACTCCAGGCCATCGAGGAGGGGATTGGGCGCGCTACCGAGATCGGCAGCCCCGTCTTTTTCACCACAGGAATGGGTGGCTTGACCACCGCGTCGGCCGCACAGACACTGGCTGGCCTGGAGGTCTTGTCCTTCGTGGCGCGCACGACCGCACGCTATAAAACCAATATCATCGTGGCCATAGCAGAACCGAATGTCTATCCCGTAGCAGAGGAGATCACCCGTGAGGCCTTCAGCGCTGCCGGTCACCCCGACATGTATAAGACCGAGATGGTGCGCTTCCTCTCTCCAGAACAGTTTGCCTATGCTGCTGCTTGCCTAGGCATCATGCACCGCGAGAAAGTCGGAACAGCTCTCATGATGGGTGAGTTCCAGGCGGAGTCACTCCTTCTGTCTGAGGGGGCATCGCAGGTCGGAGCCATCTCCATCGCCGGATGTAATCGCCTCTTCCAGATCCCCTTCTTCGTCGCAGCCTGCGACTACACCTTGATCGGCGAGGAACTATTCGCCGGCGGTGCCTATCTGAGTCAGGACCCGATCAAGCTCGGCAGTCTAGCTGGCCAGGACTATGGTAAAATACTTGCCTTCGCAATCATTGCCATCGGCGCGCTGCTCAAGACTTTCGGCAGCGATCTATTTATTCAACTGCTCAAGTGGTAAGGAGGTGCTCGCATGCGTAAGACCCTGCCCTTGGCTATTACGGCCTGCGCCGGCTTCCTGATGATACTGGAGTTCTTCATCAAGGTGCCGTGGCTGACCAAAGTGACCACCGAGCTGCAAAACTGGGGGATCATCATCTCCGCCTTTATCCTCGGCCTAGCCGCCATCAACCTGATCCGTATCCATGGCAAGAAGCTGATCGAACGGCAGAAGGACTGGCTGGAGAGCGCCGTCCTGCTCCTGGGGCTGTTCAGCATGGTGATCAGCGGTCTGTTCTTTGGCAAGGCGTCACCACAGCTGCAGTACCTGTTCCGCAACCTGCTCCAACCGCTGTCAGCGGCCATGATGTCGCTGCTGGTCTTCTACATCGCTTCGGCCAGTTTCCGGGCGTTCAAAGCGCGCAGCCTCGAGACCACCATTCTGCTGGTCTGCGGGATCTTGGTCATGTTGGGTCGTGCCCCGATCGGTGAACTGATCTCCGGGTGGTTTCCGAAAGCAGCTGACTGGCTCATCCAGGTGCCCAATCTTGCCGGCAACCGCGGGATCATGATCGGTGCAGCCATTGGTACCGTAGCCACGGGCTTACGCGTGCTTCTGGGCATCGACCGTGGTCACCTCGGGTCAGAGTAGGGGGGACGGAGTATGCAGAAGCTGATTGAACGCATTGACCGTCGTCTCATCTATATCCTGTTGATCGTTCTCATCCTGTGGCCGCTGGTCAAGCCGATCGGGATGCCGATCCGCGTCAGCTCCTGGACAGTAGCTTTCTACAACGAGGTGGAGAAGCTCAAAGACGGTGATAAGGTGGTCCTGGCCTTCGACTACTCCAGCGGCGGCGGCCCAGACGTTCACCCGCAAGTGGAGGCCATCTTTCAGCATCTAATGAAGAAGAACCTCAAGGTCATCTGCGTGGCGTTCATCGACCAGTCAACCATGTATTG
>CAYOCI010000149.1:0-2740 GCA_964402415.1 uncultured Clostridia bacterium | reverse complement strand
TCCCTCCGCCGCTCTTGATAAGAGTGTCTTCGATATTCGGTTGTTCAGTATATTAGCACCGCCAGAAGGTTCGTGTCAACAACAATCGTAATGGGAATTATGGCCGTTCCCACCTTGAGAGGGCAAAAGCCAATGGAACTGGCCACCAAGCGTGCAGCTCTCACCGGGGGCAACGAGGGGAAGACACCCGTAGAGGCGTAGCCCCTCCCCTATGATCAAGGCTAGCGACCATTACTCGCAGTTCTGACCCTCTGTTAGGTTACCGCGCCTGGTTGTTGATTGGCCATCTTGTCCCACTGCTATTCGACCGCCGCTTAGGAGCTCGCCACAGACAGTGCAAGCCATGCGTGCGATCTGTAGGCTCCATTCAGCTGTACTAGATGGATCTCCAAGGTAGCGACGCTCAGAACCACAGTGTGGGCATTTAATGGTGACGCTAACGCACCTAGTCACTGTATCCCTCCTTCCATGTATGGGGGCGGCGCGGGCTGGCGCCCTAGGCCGGGTTGCGCTTTGCTACAGTGATCTATAGAAGACCGTCCAGTCGAACCCCAGGATATTCGCGATACGCTTCGCAACGCTGACACCAGGGGTTCGTGCTCCACTCTCGATCATAGTATAATAAGCCCGCTGAATTCCGGCTCGTGAGGCCACTTCCCCTTGTGTCATGCGCTTAGTTACCCGTTGCTGATATAGCCAGACCCGCATTCCAGCCCCCCCCCTTGGTGACCCCTTATCTCCCATACTCCCATTATATGTAGCAAAACGTTACCAGTCAATGGGTTTGCCAAATAGAGGTAACGTTGCGCTACCTGTGTTTACTGTAACTAATTGTTACAATAGAATGGAGATATCGGGATGTGGAGGTGGTCAGATGTTGGGGTTTAGATTGATGGATCTACGCAAGGCAACAGGGAAGACCCAAGCAGAGATTGCAGCCTATCTCGGCATAACGCGACCAGCCTACACGGCCTATGAGAGCGGAAGGCGGCAGCCGGATTATGCTACACTCCGCCAGATTGCCGATTACTATAAGGTCACTCTTGATTATCTGCTCGGGGGACCGAGCGCTCTCGGCCGATACATTGCGAAAAAGAGATCTGAATGTGGCAAGTCACCTAACGATTTGGCAGAGGAAGCCTGTGTAGTGCCCCAGCTTCTTGAGGGCCTCGAAAGCGGAGCAGTTGGCCCATCCGATCTCCGACCCGAGGAACTGGATCGGTTGGCTGAAGCACTGAAAGTCTCAACCATGGATCTGATCCTATGTCGCGATCGTGCTCCTTATGATGTGTCACTGCTGGGGACCGAGCGGCTCACTGTCGAACACCATCCTGGTTTATCGCCTGTGCACGAACCACCTGCTCTGCCCTATACCGCGACAAAGCCCGTTTGTGTTCCGGTCCTGGGAAAGATCAAAGCGGGGGGTCCAGTCCTGTCGGAGGAGAACGTCATAGGATACGAGATGGTCCGTGCTGAGGAGGCCCAGGACGGTGATCATTTCTATCTGCGGGTCAAGGATGATGGCCTGATTGGCAGCCGCATCAGGGAAGGAGATCTCGCCTTTATCAGTCAACACGAAGAGATCGAGAGCGGTGCTGTGGGTGTGGTACTGTTGGGTGGTGAGGAGGCTGCTCTGAAGCGCGCCTATTTCCAGGATGGGATGGTTATCCTGCAGGATGACGACCTGGAGAGCTCACCGGTGATCTACCCGGCCAAGGATGTCAAGTTCGTTGGCAAGGTAAAGCATGTAAAGTTCTGGCTATAGGACGAGGGGCTGCAAAGGGTAGTGTGCCTGTAATGCGCCCGGTATTCTGAGATCTGGCTCATAGGTCACAGGGTGATGCGTTCACGGCCCTGGGATTAAGCTGTGGCTGATTGCCAGTCAGTCCGCAGCCCAGGGAACTATCTACTCCCCAATTGCGTATCAATGGCATGGTGACTGAACGGGAATGGGGGAGATCACATGCGTCATGCGAGGCAGTTGGCCACTGTCCTGGTTCTCCTCACGCTGACTCTGGTGATGTCATCCTGCCAGAAGAGCGCACAGAGGGTTTACACCGTAGGGGAGCTGACTTACGCCCTTAGCGGGGGCAAGGGGAATACCATGACTTACCGGTCAACTAGTAGTGATAGCACCATCATTGTCGCCCTCGAGCCGGACCCCAACCGCGAACTGAGGGCCAGCTGCTATCGGATTACTCTCGATGGTAAGGAGTATCTGCTTAGTGGCGATTATCGCCAGGTGGAGTTGACCTTTCCAGATGGGAGAACGGCCCGCCAGGCGTATCACGGCAATTCAAGTGCCGGATACTCGGGGCTCGGTGCTCATTTCTCCTTCGAGGAGTGGGATCTGGTCGATGACTTCCGCAATATGCTCTATCCCGAGCCCGAGCAGACGTCTCGCAGCGCCGGCTCGTTACTCATTGGGCTGTTGCTGGTGGGATCTGGGGTCTTTTCGGTAACGAACCCAAGAGCCGCGTGGTTCCTGAACCGGGGGTGGATGTATCGTAATGCCGAACCCAGCGATCTGTATCTTGGACTATCTCGCGTCGGCGGCATCATCGCGGTTATCGTTGGACTCTTCGCGACAGTGGGTGGGATCGGATGACAAAACGAGAGGCTCAACGCATTGTCGCGTGAGCCTCTTTCCTCATCTACTATTGCTCTAGCTTCTCAGGGTAATCGAGCATGGCCTTGGCCCAGGCAGCATGGTATTCCTCGTCGACCTGGAAAACCATAT
>CAYOCI010000148.1:1157-2897 GCA_964402415.1 uncultured Clostridia bacterium | reverse complement strand
ATACCTCGCTCTTTTTCAGTTGGTATGGTCTAGATACCTAACTTAATGACATTGGGCACAGGGCCTGCTCCTTTTGTATTACTCGTCGGTATTCTGCTGTTCTAGCGGGCGCATGAAGGGGAACAGCACGCCGTCGCGGATATTGTCCAAGTTGAGCAGAACCTGCAGCAGGCGATCGATCCCCATCCCCCAACCGGAGATCGGCGGCATGCCATACTCCATGGCCTTGAGGTAATCATTGTCCAGCGGCATGGCTTCAGCGTCACCCTGGCTACGTAAGTTCGCCTGAACCTCCAAACGCTGGCGCTGGTCGATGGGATCGACCAACTCCGAATAGGCATTGATGATCTCAGCGCCATTGACCACCAGTTGGAAACGGTCGGTGATATTCGGGTTATGGTCGTTCTGGCGGGCAAGCGGTGAGAGCTCGAGGGGGTGAGCGGTCAAGAAGGTGGGGCTGATCAACGACGGGCGGCTAATCTTCTTGTAGAGTTGGTCAACCAGATTGCCCTTGCCTAGCTTTTCAGCATGCTCGTGCTCGATACGAATACCCTTCTCTTTGATCGCCTGGAAGAGCGATGGACCGTCGGGATACTGGTCGATATCGATCCCAGCGTCTTTGAGGATCAGTTCACGGAAGGTGACCACCGGCCATTCTTGGCCAAAGTTGATCTGGTGCTCGCCGATGGTCAGCTCACGAGTACCGAACAACTCATCGAGAAGATAGAGGATCATCTCGCGCAGCAGGCGCATGTTATCCTCGTAGTTGAAATAAGCGCTGTATCCTTCGATCATGGTGAAGTCCTGTAGATGAACCGGGCTGATCCCTTCATTTCGGAAGCAACGCGCCACCTCGAAGACATGCTGGAAACCGCCAACTACACATCGCTTTAGATAGGTCTCGGGTGCTATGCGCAGATAGGCATCAATATCAAGGGCGTTGTGATGCGTGGCGAAGGGGGTAGCGAGAGCACCGGACGCTTGGTTGGTCAGGATCGGGGTCTCGACCTCGATGAAGCCGCGTTGCTCCAAGAACCGACGGATTGTGCGGAGCAACTTGGAGCGCAGCAGAAAGACCCTGCGGCTATCAGCATTGGAGATCAGGTCGAGATAGCGCTGACGATAGCGCAGCTCGGTATCAGTTAGGCCATGCCACTTCTCCGGGAGCTCACGCAGAGCTTTGCCCAAGAAGGTGTAACGCTCAGCCATGACGGTCTTCTCGCCGGTCTTGGTGGTGAAAACCTCACCTTCGGCACCGATAAAGTCACCGATATCGATGGTTTTATGGAACTGGTCGTAGGCCTCACCCAGACTATCCTTACGCAGTGAGACCTGCAGGCGGGCCTCTACGTCTTGGATATGGACAAAGGTCAGCTTGCCCAGCTTGCGGATGGCGATCACGCGACCAGCCACTCGCACCCCTGGGGTCCCATCAGGGAGCTGCGACCCGGCTTGGAGCGAATGGGTCACTGGGAAGCGCTCCGGGTAAAGGGGGACGCCGATCTCTTTCAGCAGATCCATCTTGGCAAGACGATAATCAGGGAACTGGGACATAATTGATGCACCTCCGTTGATTCAGCCATCAGCCATCGGCCAACAGCCCGCAGTAGAATAGGTTCCAACGAGACGAACGGACGGGGGTCGGGACTTTGGGGTCAGTGACCCGACAAACAAAAAGACCTTTCATCCCGATATCTCGGGACGAAAGGTCTACTTTCGCGGTACCACCCAAATTGGCCA
>CAYOCI010000148.1:0-1057 GCA_964402415.1 uncultured Clostridia bacterium | reverse complement strand
GTAACGGTGGACGGCCGGCGCACTCGGTCCAGGGTCTCCCCTGTTTTTCTTGGGCGACTAGAACGGTTTTATTCAGGGCACCTTCATACCGGATTTCCACCCAGCTCCGGCTCTCTGGGAATCGGGCTATCCCCTACTTGTCCGTCATCATTGTCTTTCTGATACTAGCATTCTACGGTCAAGCGCTGGTTATGTCAAGGACTTGCCTAAGGGTAAGAGCCCACAAGTTCACAGGAACACAAGTTCACAAGGGCGACGGGAATCCGAACAGATGGGGTCAGACCCCATCTGTTCGGATTCGACTGGGGTCGCAGGTGTGCCGCTCGTCGGCACCGTAAGTCACGTGGCAGATGGGACAATGGCGCTGGTCCTCATCATAGGTAGTGTGACAAATGGGACAGTGCCGATCGTCATGGCCATAGGTCGTGTGGCACTCGGGGCAGTGTTGATCATCCTCACCGTAGGTCGAATGGCACTCGGGACAGTGTTGATCATCCTCACCATAGGTCGAATGGCACTCGGGACAGTGCTGGTCATCTTCATCATAGGTCGAATGGCACTCGGGACAGTGCTGGTCATCTTCATCATAGGTGGCATGACACACCGGGCAGTGAGTCTCACTGTCATCGTAGGTGCTCTGGCATTCACAGCAGTGCCGTTCGCCCTCATCGTAGATGACATGGCAGGTGGAGCAATGCTGCTCGCCCTCGTCGTAGCTGGTATGGCAGATCTCACAATGGTGCTCATCCTCACTCCAACTTGAGTGGCAGCCGTGGCAAAAGCGCTCATCAGCTTGGCAGTCGTAAGAGGAGCCGCTGTAACCTAGATTGCCTAAGTTCATAGGCTGAGGATTGGGATTCGGGTTGGGATTGGGGTTGGGGTTGAAGTTCCAGTTGGGGTTTCGGTTCATGTTGCGGTTCATGCCTCGGTTCATGACCCGATTCATGCTCTCGTTCATGGCTTGATTCATCGCCTGATTCATTGCTTGGCTGGAGCCAATGTTGGGGCTTGGCTCAGGGACAGGATCGATGGTGACAGTGATTGGCTCATCGATGGT
>CAYOCI010000147.1:0-3087 GCA_964402415.1 uncultured Clostridia bacterium | reverse complement strand
CGATGCTTGATGATCTAAAGATCGGGGTACAGGGGCAGCACGCATCCAGTCTCGGTGGCTTGATCGCTAACGAGATAGCTCAGCAACTGAACATACCGGCCTATATCGTTGACCCCGTGGTAGTCGACGAACTAGCCCCTTTGGCGCGTCTATCGGGGCTTCCTGAGATCTCTCGGCGCAGTATCTTTCATGCGCTCAACCAAAAGGCTGTTGCTCGCCGCGTTGCACGCGATCTGGGTAAGAGCTATGAAGAGGCAGATCTGATCGTTGCTCATCTCGGTGGCGGTGTGTCGGTCGGAGCCCATCATGCAGGGCAGGTGATCGACGTCAACAACGCTCTCGATGGTGATGGCCCCTTCTCTCCAGAGCGTGCTGGCGGACTGCCTGTGGCTGACGTGGTTCGACTGTGTTTCAAAGGAGAACTCACTGAAGCACAGATCAGAAGACACTTCGTTGGCCAGGGTGGGATAGTTGCTTACCTCGGTACCAACGACGGACGCACCATTGAAAAGATGATTGACGAGGGTAGCGATCGGGCTCAGACCGTGTTCATGGGCATGGCGTATCAAGTGGCCAAAGAGATCGGCGCCTGCGCGGCTGTGCTTGCGGGGACGGTCGATGCAGTGGTTTTGACCGGGGGCCTTGCCTACAGTCAGCGTCTCTGCAACTGGATCAAAGAGCGAGTTAGTTTTATAGGCCCTGTCAAGGTCTATCCTGGAGAGGATGAGATGACAGCGCTAGCCGAGGGTGCCTTGCGCGTACTAAGGGGAGAAGAGCAGGCCAAGGATTATGTCTAGACGGATCACCATCTTTGTCGGAGCATATGGGAGCGGCAAGACAGAGATTGCGCTTAATACAGTGGAGCGGATCGCGCCTGAGCATCCGCATATTGCCATCGTGGACCTGGATATCATGAAACCCTACTTCCGCTCTCGCGAGCACAAAGTGAGACTGATCGAGAGTAAGATTGACGTCATCGCTCCATCTGGGGCAATGGCAGCCGCTGACCTTCCCGCTTTGCCAGCGGAGATCTATTCAGTCCTACAGAACCCCGAGATCCGTGTGATCATGGATGTCGGCGGTGACGACGCTGGTGCCGTAGCGCTGGGGCGTTTTCGGCAGTATTTTACCGAGGGTGACTATGACCTGTTTCTGGTGATCAATACCCATCGCCCATTCACCAAGCGCGTCGAGGACACCGTAACACTGGCACGGAGAATCGAGGCACGTTCTCGGATCAAGATCACTGGGGTAGTCAGCAACAGCAATCTGGGAAGCGAGACCACGGCGGCTGATGTCGTCGGCGGTTATCAGATGGCCAAGGATGTGGCTGAGGCCATGGGGGTACCGCTCACGATGGTAGTCGCCAGCCTTCCACTGGTGCCAGAGGTTAGCGAGCGTCTTCCTGGGGTGCTCGTGATGCCGCTGGATCGACGTGTGTTGCCGCCGTGGGAACGCCTGAACTAATCCCAGAGCCCAAAGTGCGAACTAGTAATTGAGGAAACAGTCAAGTGAGTTGCTTCCAGACGGAAGACTCGGACTGTTAACTCCCAAAGAAGGAGGTCACCACATGCCGAGACCTATTTTCCGTGAGGATCGCTGCAAAGGTTGCGAGCTTTGCACCACGGTCTGCCCGAAGAAGATCGTGGTTATGGCCAAGCACATGAACAACAAGGGCTTCCATCCCGCCACGGTCATTGACGTTGAGAAGTGCATTGGATGTGCTTTTTGCGCTCGCGTATGCCCAGATACAGTTATCGAAGTTGAGAAATAGGGATCGTTCTGCACCATACCGATCGTCCGGTGGCGGGTGCGGGAAAGAAACAGATCACGAAGGAGGAGCTTCATGGCCGAAAAGATTTTGATGAAAGGCAACGAGGCCGTGGCTGAAGCTGCCGTGGCCGCAGGTTGCCGCTATTTCTTCGGTTATCCTATCACTCCGCAGAACGAGCTGCCTGAGTACATGGCCCGTCGCTTGCCTGAGGTGAACGGCAGCTTTGTTCAGGCTGAAAGCGAAGTCTCTGCTATCAATATGGTCTATGGGGCCGCTAGCGCAGGCGTCCGTGTCATGACCTCATCGTCGAGCCCTGGGATCAGCCTCAAGCAGGAAGGTATCTCCTACATGGCAGGTTCGCAGCTCCCTTGCGTCATTGTTAACATGATGCGCGGTGGCCCGGGCTTGGGTACCATTCAGCCTGCCCAAGGTGACTATTTCCAGGCGGTCAAGGGTGGTGGTCATGGAGACTATCGCTTGGTGGTGTTGGCTCCGGCCACAGTTCAGGAGATGGTCAACCTGACCATCGATGCTTTTGATATCGCCGATCGTTACCGGAGCCCGGTGATGATCTTAGGCGATGGGATGCTTGGGCAGATGATGGAACCCGTCAGTATCCCCGAGGGCGTACGTGAACTGCCGGCCAAACCATGGGCGACGGTCGGTACCGGGGGCAAGCGTCAACCCAATATTGTCAACTCTCTCTTCATGCAGGCTGAGGAATGCGAAAAGCACAACCAGCACTTGCAGTCGAAGTATGACCAGATGGTACAGAACGAAGTTCGCTATGAGATCTACAAGGGTGAGGACGCCGAGGTCTTCTTGGTTGCCTATGGCACCACCGCTCGCATCGCCAAGACGACTGTGGACAACGCCCGCCGTGAGGGTATCCCGGTCGGTTTGATCCGTCCCATCAGTCTGTTCCCATTCCCCGTTGAAGCGTTTGACAAGGTGGCCGGACATGCCAGGGCGTTCCTAACCGTTGAGATGAGCGCTGGGCAGATGGTGGAAGACGTGCGCTTGGCCGTCAATGGTCGCCAGCCAGTCCATTTCCATGGGCGCACTGGTGGTATGGTTCCCAGTCCCAAAGCCATCCTGGAGCAGATTCGTACGATCTGGGGAGGGAAGAAGTAAATGGCCAAAGTTTTCGAGAGACCAAAAGCACTGGCCGATGTGGTCATGCACTACTGTCCCGGCTGCACCCACGGTATCATTCACCGCTTGGTCGCAGAGGCACTGGATGAACTGGGACTGACCGATCAGACGGTCGGAATCGCGCCGGTCGGCTGCGCCGTATTTGCTTACAACTACTT
>CAYOCI010000146.1:0-3161 GCA_964402415.1 uncultured Clostridia bacterium | reverse complement strand
TGGTGCCGCGGCGCCCTTCTATTATGGTGGGGCTACCGGGTTGCTTGCCGCAGGAGCGCTATGGGTGCTGCTCCGCTCGCCAGTCTCTGCTAAGGCAGAGCAATAGACGGGTCGTCTGAAGATCAGTAAGATCGCAGACCCTGCCATTTTTTTCTGGCATTGGAGAGGGATGTCCCAAAAAATGTGGCCGGGATCCTGCGATGTCAAGGATTCCGGCCACACTTGACCAATCAAATATCCAAGAGAAGAGTGGTTGAAGGGACCGTCGTGAGAAACACTCATCGCCGATGATCCTCAGACCGTGATATGGGCAACTCTACCTGACTCTTGCGGCGGCAGGGGATGATTATAGTGGCAATCTCTTCCTTTTGAAAACCAACACACTTGCTGCAAAAAGGACAGCGATGAGACCGATATAGATGAGATTGGTACCCAAGATATCACTGCCATGAACCAGCTTTACCGGATCGTAATAGCCATAGATTGAAAGCTTCTTCAGAATCTCAATGTCAGCTGAAACGCCGCCTAGCATGTTCATCAGAAGAAATACGATGGGAATGCCTGCGCCGAAGCCAAGCGAGAGCTTTGTGTCGTTAAACAAACAGGAGAAGAAATAACTGATCATCATGGCAACCATATTGACAAGCATCGTGGTAAAGTTGAGTCGGAGGAAAGCACCAACGTCTAGGGCATTTGGAACCATCATGGCACAGATAAGAGTGCCAGTGGCAAACAAAGAAGCAAAGAGCAGCGCAACAGAACTGAGCGCGTAGACTCCTTGGGTCATGATAATCTTGACACGCGAATTCGGGGTTGATAAGAGATACGCAAAGGAGCGATTGTCTACCATCTTCGCGACCAGTTTATTGCCCAGAATGATGCAGTATACCATGGGGAAAGCCAACATCAGCATGCCATAAAGCCAGCTGGCAAGATAACCGGTCAGATCCGTAACCACATTGGCAAAGCCCAAGGCTTCCATGAGGCCGGCCGGAAACAACTCCAGCATGGACGTTAGTGCTTCCATGTCATTGGGGTCGTACATTGAGACCATGACGGACAGGTACATCGTCAGCACACCAAAGAAGATGAGCAGTAGCGGCCAGTTCTTCTTAGATACCGTTTTTAGTAGCGTAAAGCTCATAGCACTCTGCCCTCCCTGCCATAGAATTGCATGAAGATATCTTCAAGAGACTGGGTCTTGACATCGAGATTAAGGATGGTAAACTGTGCGGCCGTCTTGATAAAACGATCGACATCATCACCTGTTACAAACACCTCAATCATATCACCAGCTACGGTGCTTACCTCAAAGCCCGAGCCCTTGAGCAGCTGTACAGCAGCTACCACGTCCGCGGTCTTGATCAGAAAGCCTTTGCGCTGCGCACTCTTCAGCGTCTGTACATCGGCCTGCTTAACGATGCGGCCATCCTTGATGATCATGACGTTATCGCAGGTCTTCTCAACTTCCTCAAACATGTGGCTGGACATTAAGATGGTGGCGCCTTTGGCCTTTTCGCTCAAGATAAGCTCCACGAAGCGGTCTTGCATTAGGGGGTCAAGACCACTGGTGGGCTCGTCTAGGATAAGCACCTCAGGATCGTGCATGAACGCAGTGACAATACCGAGCTTTTGCCGCATACCCTTAGAAAACTTCCTGATTCTTCCCTTCGGGTCAAACTCAAACATCTCGATAAGCTCTTTCTGCCGGGTTGT
Organism: uncultured Clostridia bacterium; assembly: GCA_964402415.1. Classification (GTDB taxonomy): domain Bacteria; phylum Bacillota; class JAAYKD01; order JAAYKD01; family CAYOCI01; genus CAYOCI01. The sequence goes on along the minus strand of CAYOCI010000146.1, from coordinate 1,445 downwards.
ATCCTTAGTGCCGCGCATGTCGTGCATGAACCTGAGGAACTCATCCCCGTTCATGTCATCGAGAAAGGCGATCTCGCCAGGAATGTAGCCAAGGGTCTTCTGGACTTCGGATGCGCTGTTGAAGCAGTTAAGGCCTCTTATCGAACACGAACCGCTGTTGGGACGCATAAAGCCAAGCAAGGCACGGATGGTCGTCGTCTTTCCAGCTCCGTTGGGGCCCAGATAGCCCATGACCTCGCCCTTGGCCACAGAGAGATCCAGGTCAAAAACACCCTTTCCGTTTGGATAGCTCAGTGTCAGCCCCGTTACCTCAATCATATGGCGCCCCCTCATATTCCCTGTTTCGGGTCATCACACCCTTATTGTATGCCGTCTGCTGTTTCGGTCAAGATGGGGATCACTGTATTGGCCGGGGAGGTTCAGCGCAGCCCATAGGACTGTCGCAGGAGAGAGGGTTCCTGCTTGTACCAGTGAACTATTAAGAGAGGCCGAACCCCCTGATTGAGCAAGGGGTTCGGCCTCTCTTGGCAAGTGTATGTTCAGTAGCCATATCAATGGACGTGTCTAGTCACGTTGCAGCCTGCCGTCCGTGGTCGCCGCAGCTTCGTAGAAGCTCCGCTTGGCGTCATACATCCTTTGGTCGGCGATGGCGATGGCTGCCTCGAGATTGGGGGCCTGAGCGAGCAGGCAGGCACCTACGCTTAGGCAGACATACCCGGGGGTACCGAAACGGGAGCAGTCGCTGTCGGCGATGATCCGATCCAAGGCACGCACCAGGGTATCGGGACGGTCGTCATAGATCAGTATTAGGAATTCGTCGCCACCGATACGGAAGACCATGTCGCTCTTCCTCACCGATTGGCGCAGCAAATTGGCCGTCGCAACGATCAGCTGATCTCCGGCCCGGTGCCCATGCTGATCGTTGACCACCTTCAGCCCATTGAGATCGGCCATGATCACGCCGATCAGACCTAAGGTACCCTCGGAGCTAGCGAGTATGCCATTGAGATGCTGGCGGTTAAACAAACCGGTTAGGGCATCGGTGATGGCAGCGTTGCGCAAGGCACGTGCGGCGGTCTCGCGCTGCGAAACATCACGGGAGACGATGAGCATCCCGCGCTCGCCATTCAGATCAGTGGGGAAGTACTGGTTCTCAATGAACCTGCTGCCTCTCTCCAGTACCCTGTGCCACTCCTTGGACTGACCATGTGCAATCCGATCCATGACCCTGCCTTTGAGGTGTTCGGGATGGCAATCGAGCACCGAGTTTAGCGGCTCGCCATCGCGCCAGCCGAGCAGCTCCGTTGCTCGGGCGTTGGCCCATCTAACCTGGCCGTTCGCACCCACGATGGTAACCCCTAACCCTACCTCTTCCAACACTCTCGCCATGGTTCCTGGTGGGAGATGGTTGATCACAATCCTACCTCCATTGGTTGGTCTGATAT
>CAYOCI010000145.1:0-3303 GCA_964402415.1 uncultured Clostridia bacterium | reverse complement strand
ACCTCACCATTGACCCATGCGCGCTCAACGCGGGAGAGGAAGGAGAGCGGATGTCCGTTGAACATGATCATGTCTGCATCTTTGCCAATATCGAGACTGCCCAGACGATCATCAACGCCGATGATCTCCGCGGCGGTCAGCGTGAGAGCCTTCAGAGCGCCTTCTTCGGACATGCCTTCGCGATAGCAGAGGGAGACACACGTGCGCAGGTATTCCGCGGCGACCACCGGAGCATCGGTGGTGATGCAAACCTTCACGCCAGCTCGCTCCAACTGGCCAGCGCTGGGGAAGTTCTTGTTGCGTGTTTCAACCTTGCTGCGGGCGAATGTCGGGCCCAGGACACAGGGGACATTACGTTTGACGATCTCATCGACCACGAGGTGAGCCTCAGAAGCATGTTCGATGCTTAACTGGAAGCCGAACTCGTCGCTGATACGCAGCGCGGTCATGATATCGTCTGCCCGGTGAGCGTGGATGCGTGCCTTCAGTTCGCCACTGAGGACCTTGCTCAGGGCTTCGAGCTGGAGATCGACAGGGACAGCCTCGCCCGGCTTGGCGTTAGCTTTCTTTTTCATGTAAGCCTGCGCCTTAACCAGCGCTTCACGTAGAACGGCGGCGTTGCCCATGCGCGTGCTGGGCATCATCTTGCGGCTGCCAAAATTGCGCTTTGGGTTCTCGCCCAGGGCCATCTTAACCTCGGCTGGGTTCATGATCACCATCTCTTTGCGGCTCTTGCCGTAGGTCTTGGCGATGATACCCATACCGGAGCAGATCTTGCCGCTGCCAGGGCGAGTTAGGATGGTGGTAATCCCTGATGCCAGAGCATGTTGTAGCTGCTCGTGGCGAGGGTTAAAGGCGTAGTATGATTCGAGCTCAGGGGTTACAGCCGGGCTGAGCTTGCCTGATGGTGCAGATGCCCCGTCACCGTCATGGTCCCAGCTGTCGCCGCCAAAGTCCATGACACTTAGGTGGCAGTGGGCCTCGATGATACCAGGCATAACGGTCTTCCCCTGCGCATCAAAGACCTCTGCACCCTGAGGAATGGGAATATCTTTGCCAATGGCTTTGATTTTGCCGTTCTCGACAATTACGGTGCCTCTATCGATGACTGGACCAGAAATCGTATAAAGCTTGGCGTTGGTGATAGCTAGCATGTGCAGCAACCTCCCTTCGGGGCTTGATAGGCGATCTCCCCATCAATCAGGGTCATGGTAGTCTTGGTTGTCACATCAAAGGGATGGCCGGAGAAGATGGCTAAGTCAGCATCCTTGCCAACTTCAATGCTGCCGACGCGGTCGGCAACTCCGAGCACCTCGGCGGCAACGATGGTGATGGCACGAAGAGCGTCATCCTCCGGCATGCCATCGCGGACCGCCAGAGCGGCTTGGACCGCCAGATAGGCGACCGGAATGGTTGGATGGTCAGTGCAAAGCGCGACTTTCACGCCAGCCTTGGCCAGTACACCCGGCATCTTGGTCGACATGTTCTTGGCGACCCCCATCTTATTGATCATGGTAGGTCCGGCGATAACCGCTGCACCACTGGCCTTAATCTCCTCGACAACAAGATGGCCCTCTAGAACTCTTTCGAGAACCAGCTCGAAGCCCCACTCGTCACTTAACTCAATGGCATTGAGAATGTCGTGATGCTGGATCGCACTGATGTGAGCGGGTTGCCCGCCCTTGAGCAGGGCAACAATCGGATCCAGCTTAAGGTTAGGCTCCGCTATCTCGCCTTCCTTACGCTTTGCTTCTTTGGCGATTGCCTCCTTGGCCTTCTGTAGCTCAGCCTTGAAGAGAGCTATGTCATCGGTCCGATCTCGGTGAGCCTGGCGATTGCCTCCCAGCGAGATCTTGAGCCCGGCAGGCTCCTTGAGAACCATGGAGTCGATCAGATTTCCGGCCGTCTTGACGACCATTGCTTGGCCGCTGATGACATTGGCTGAGCCAGGTCCGATGGAGATCGAGGTGATACCAGCGGAGCGAGCATCGGTGAAGGCGACGTCTCGCCACCAAGTGGCGTCAAGAGCACGCATCTCCGGGGTAACGGGCTTGGTTTTCTCATCGGCATCATTGCCGATCTCGCCTACGCCTTCTTCGACAATGCCGACACGCGTGTTAGCATCAATCAGGCCTGGGAACACCATTTGACCAGCTGCATCGATGATCTCTGCAGAATCAGGAATAGAAACATCCTGGCCCACAGCGACAATCTTGCCGTGATCAATCAGAACCGTTCCGCCGGTGATCACGCCATTGGCCATCGTGTAGATCGTACCGTTAATGATGGCTTTCACGTCAAACGCCTCCTATCTATTCTTCGAACAACGAAACATAATTCGATATCCAGCCGCGTAATCCTTCCTTTCGTCTATGAACATGGTTAAGTTGGGTAACGTAAAGTCAAACGAAAAAGCAGAGCATTCAGCTCTGCTAAGGCGACGCTAGGTCCAGTCTACTGATTCTCATTGGCGAGAAGCGGTTCACTTCTATGATCGCTCTCCGTGCCAACAGTCATATGCACATCGAAGAAACGTGCGACGGCCGAGTAGTACTTCTCCAGAATGCCACCCTTCTCACGAGTCTCAACCATTTTGATCAGCCCATTCCGCTCCAGTTCCTTCACATGATAGTGGATCTTCGCGCTCGGCTGCTTGAGTCTGTCAGCCATCTGCTTGGCGGTCATGGGTCTTTCAATGAATAGTGCGAGGATATGTACACGCAAAGGGTCGGCCAGGGTTTTGATCGCGTCTAAGTCGGTGATCGTGAAGCGCTCTATCATGGCGGCCACCTTCCCGCTAGTCATACTTTTTCATAATTATAGTAATCTGCGCCGAGTGCGTCAATGTAAGCGGTGCGTTCCTACCGAAAGGGACGAGATACGACGTATATCGCAGCATAATCATGTAGACTTCGGTAGGCTGATTGTTAAGGCTCGTGACTGACTGAGGATCAAGTTGAACTTGGTTCGCACTATCTGTTAAAGTATCTACTACGCTGAAGCAGACGAGCGCCGCCCATTGCGAGAGGCGACTTCGCTTGACAGCGACATGACGCATATGATACGATACTAATCGTGTCAGCGAGGTGCCGAGTTGAGTAGCAGAAACTACCGCTTGCATCGTAGCGACTAAACGTGATACGATAGTGTTCCGCCGGTAAGCGAGACGAAAGCGAAATCGCGACCGCGAATGATGCGGCAGAGCCGCAGAGACAGATGAAACGGTCGTTACTTCGTAGCCGACCGTGAGTTGATCCTTGAGAACTGAACAGCGTATGAAAAGAAGCCATGCCGACATAGTCG
>CAYOCI010000144.1:0-3378 GCA_964402415.1 uncultured Clostridia bacterium | reverse complement strand
TATCACCTCCTACTAAAGATTATACTATTTACTATGTCTTCGAAATTCCTGTTCTGAATTATAACTGCTAAGTGAAATTCTAACTAAAAACGGATATTTATTTTTTATGATTTTAAATTTTCGAATAAAAATTTATGTTTGAATAAAATTCATGTGTTTTCTGTCCTGACAGAACATCGCAATCTATTTTTATATGTTGCGTTTAGTCACATCAATAAGCAGCTGCAATTTCTAGTACTTTGTCAGAACCTTACGGAGTTCTTTTACTTCTATGCCGTCACTCACAAGTTGATGCATGGACTGCAGGCAACTTAATTGAGCATAGGGACTCTGGGCGAGTTGTTATAAATAAAAATAAGAACGCTCTGGCATAATTATACTCCGTTACTTGTATCGGAGTTCGCTAGGCTACTTTGACTATTTTTTATAAAAAAATATCTAAGCGACTTAGAACACTATCTGTAATAACCTTGTATCTTCAAAGGTTATGTTAAAGATCCGGCTCTTGTGCACTAACCTTATTTGAGTGTTTGACTGAAAAAAAATGGATTGAAAAGAGGATATTAATACAAGAAGATGAGAATGTCGGTAATTGGCTTTTTTGGGATTTTTTGGTGTGAAGATGCTGGCGCAGTCGAGAGGTTATTGTTTTCGGGTATGAAGTAAGATATTTCTTTTTAATTGATTGTAGAGGCTTTTACCCTTTCTACTTCATTCACACAAAGTTTGTCCTAGAGAAAAATAAGCAGTTTATCCAATTTCTGGACAATAACTGAAAATCAAATACAATAAACGGAATATACAGAAATGACGTTTTCTTTTGTCAGAAGGAAGTTTGGAGAGTAGTGAAGGCAAGAAATTTCTACAACAAAGTAAAGGAAATAAAAATTAAACTGATAGTGTATAATATAAACAAAAAAGTTGCAGAAATAATTTACATAATATTAAAGATTTCTACAGAGCCGAAAATATTCGTTTTTAATAGCTGCTACAACCTGAGCGCTGGCATGAAAATACCTATTGCTTACAGCAAGGTATGCCACAGCAATTTTGATTGAGAAGTGGAGGCTTAAAAATGGAGAAAAGGATCTAATAGAATTTACTAGGTTATATTATCAGTCGTGTGCCATCTGATCGAGCGCTGCTGCAATTGTCAGAATAAGCGCATTGTCCTGTCCAGGCTCAATCTCCACCCCGTAAGTATCCCTTATCCGGAACCATTTTTTTGAGACCTCTGCAACTTTTTCCCTCCCGGCCTCAATCTTATACTCATGATCCAGAATATTTCCCTGAATATCCATTTCAGGCCCATTTGTGACTTCAACTTTCCAGCGGTCGCGGAGAGGCGCGATCAGGGCTTTTTTTATCGTTGCAGCTGTTTTTCCGTTAGCATCCAGTATGTCCATAGTATCCCTGACCCGTAGAAGCTTCTCTTTGAGTTTATACAGCTCATTTCCCTTTAAATTCTTGATAATCAGGGTATTTCGCACGCGGAGAGCTTTGCCATCAACATAAAATGACTTCTCCCCAGCTTCATTTTCTATCCAGTAGTCATCTCCTATGGAAATCAGTTTTTCACTCATTTTGTAACGTTGAATGTTTTCTGCTCCATGGCCCCTAAGCCCTTCCATGATTCTTCGCATCAAAACCATTCCTTTTGTTTATATCCTTTCTTGGGTAGCTTATTTATCCTGCAGAGTAGAGGAGGATTACATTGGTTAGCCTTCTTGTACCGGAAAACCATCAACACTCGAACCTAGTTCCAATTATGATTTAGGTCGATGGCTCTTTCGATTATCCAATAAGTATCCCCCACATTACGTAAATATTGAAAGAACACATAAGTATCATTTTATAAATTAATCAGATAGTCCACTCTATAACTGAGTTCTCATAGGTAAGAAGTGGAATGTCTCAAATATGAACTTTAACCGTTAGGTGCTTTCGAATCCCTGCAAGAGTCTTTCCATTACCTGGTCGACGGTAAAGCTTGCCGCTTTCTGGCGTGGAGGAAATTCTTTAAACGTTGCTAAGAAATCTCCTACAATACCCTGAGCCGGCACCACCATGAAGGCATGGTCTAGCAACCAGTCATAATAAGTATTAGAGGTCCGATCTGCCCTTTCATATGGATCGGTACGCAGGTTAAATATTTTTGGTACACGTAGGGGGACAAAAGGTTCAGCCCAGACCATTAGAGTGCCGATGGCGCGCTGCTCCATAAAGACCATTTTCCAGTTGTCGTACCGTAAAGCTATCAAGTCTCCATCGTCGGAAAAGTAAAAGAACTCAATCCTGGGAGATTTCTCCTCCTTTCCGGTCAGGTAGGGAAGCAGATTATAGCCATCAAGATGTACCTTAAAAGTTTTGTCTCCTGCATTGTGACCTTTTTTTAGCTTTTCCTTAATATCCGGCTCTCCTGCGGCTGCAAGTAAAGTAGGCAGCCAATCAAGGTGGCTCACAATCTCGTTAGAAATTGTGCCTCTTGGGATATTGCCAGGCCAACGCATTACTTCAGGGACGCGGAAGGCTCCTTCCCAGTTTGAGTTTTTCTCGTTGCGGAACGGAGTCATACCTGCGTCAGGCCAAGTGTTCATATGTGGTCCGTTGTCTGTGCTGTAGATTACGATAGTATCGTCTGCAATGCCGATTTCGTCCAGCAAATTCAAAAGCACGCCTATCTGCCTATCGTGCTCAATCATGGCGTCGTGATATTCCGATTGCCAACGTCCAGACTGCCCCCTTATCCTGTCTGAGACGTGAACCCTGAAGTGCATCCAGGTGGTGTTGAACCAGACAAAAAATGGTTTTTCAGCCGCATGCTGTCGCTTGATAAAATCAATGGCAGCCTCCAAAAACTCACGATCTACGGTTTCCATACGTTTTCTGGTCAGAGGACCCGTATCCTCAATGCGACCGTCGGCATAGCTGTGTATTACACCCCTTGGACCATAATTTTTCCGGAAATTAGGGAAATCCTTCTCAGATGGATAATCTGGGTTTTCCGGCTCCTCTTCGGCATTCAAATGATAAAGGTTACCGAAGAACTCATCAAAACCGTGGTTAGTAGGCAGGTATTCGTCCCGGTCTCCCAAATGGTTCTTTCCAAACTGACCTGTCGCATAACCCAAAGGTTTCAGAAGTTCGGCAATTGTTGGATCTTCAGGATGAATTCCTATTTTGGCTCCAGGCATTCCCACTTTGCTCAACCCTGTACGGAAGGCACTTTGCCCGGTGATAAAAGATGCCCTGCCTGCAGTACAGCTCTGTTCCCCGTAAGAGTCCGTAAACTTGATGCCTTCATCAGCAATCCTATCAATATTTGGTGTTCTGTATCCCATCAGGCCGTCGCTGTAGCAGCTAAGGTTGGTGATTCCG
>CAYOCI010000143.1:0-3519 GCA_964402415.1 uncultured Clostridia bacterium | reverse complement strand
CGGTTGCGCCAGACCGGTTCGACGGCCATGACCGCCTTGGCCTCAGGTGCGGCAATGAAAGTGAGCCGACCGGTCCCAGCGCCGATATCGGCAACTATCTTGCCACCGTAATCGGCCATCGAACGGATCTCCTCATCATCCCAGGTCAAGAAGCGTTGCTGATCATAGGTCTCCGGCTCGGTGACGTAAAGAACCCAGTCTTCCATACCGCCGATGATGGCGCGCTCGGCTCGGCGCAGCTCGTCTGCACTGGGGTAGGGGTCATCCTTGAACTCCTCAACGATGCTATCCAGCCAGGGGATGATGCGCGGGCACTTGTTTCGGATATACCATTCCACCGCCGGGTTGCCTTTGAGAGCAACGGCAAAGTCCCGCCTCGCCATTCCATGGCGAGGGAACCAACTGAGCTGTATCTCTTCAAAAAGCAGGATGGTGTTAAACGAACAGTCGGAGACATCCTTCCAACCGAGTTTTGACATAATCGGGAGAACTCCTTTCGTCTTGCATTCTCTTGTGGTCAAGTATTTGGGCATAGCAAAAGCCACAGGCTAACCTGTGGCTCAAGAGTCACGCATCAAGTGACCCATACCATCGGCATGGGCTGCGGCCTCTGTTCAGATCGCTCCTGTTTCATCAGATGGCTCACGCCATCTGCGACTATGCGATTAGCGAGTGCTCACCTTGTTGTTCTGACGCATAACCATCACTCCATAACGATACTTGACCCAGGATGCAGGGGCGAGCAGCAAGCTCCGCTTGCGACCAGCCTACAGATACACTTATATCATACCAGCAACGTGATGTAAATACTGGAACTGAATGTGTAAACAACCGAGTGCCAGGCACTCGGTTGTTGCTTTCTGCCAGCTGTTACAGCGTATTCGCCCCTGGCGGCAGCCGGCGGAAGAAGGCTGCTGGGTCGGCGGGCTTCTCCAATGGGAAAAGCGCGGGATATGGGCGCACGCCCACGGGATCATGCAGCCCAAAGCTCCGCCATGGGTTGCACTGCGGCGAGCCGAAGGCGATCTCGGCCTCGCCGGCGGCCACGTCGTAGATCACCGACCACAGGGTCCCCAGGGTATTCTCGTAATAGTGACAGCAGACCCCGTCCGGCAGCGGTGAGCTCAGGACACGACGGATCTCCTCTCTGCCGACCGGCGCCGTAGCCCGTAAGGCGCGCTCCAGCGCCTGATAGCGGGCGACGGATTGCCACATCCTCCCCTGGTCGTAGGGAAGCATGTCGGGATGGTTGTAATGATTGGTGGCGATCAACACCGGCTCACCACAGCCAGGATCGATGCGCTTGATGGCTCGCTTGGAGCAGAAGATCTCGACCAGTGCCGCCTGCCCGCCCTTGTCAGCCAAGAGTAGGTTGAGGTTGAAGGAGATCGGGATGCCGGCCAGAAGATCCAGCGCGTCATCGACATCATGGCAGCGGTCAAGCAGCGTCCTGATCACCGCCCAGAAGCGAAGCCCATCTTCGTCCACCTTGACCCCCGGAGCACCGGCAGACATGGTGACCACGAGGCCGTGCTCATTGAAACCATCAATGCGGCCAAAGAAGAGGAGGGAGAAGCCGATATGGGCTGCTCTTCCCGGCACACGGGTGGTGACCAGGCGCAGGTCGTCATTGAAGTCCCACTCATAGCTGCGCCCGATGTATATCCGCCCATCGGTAGTCCTCGCTGGCAGCACGGCGAACTGGCTGCAGTTCCCTTGGCGCTGATGCGAGAAGGCATAGTAGACGATCTGCTCCGGCGCGACCCCGACAGCATCGGCAAAACCCGAGATCTCCTCATTGACCCCCGGACAGTGTCGGTCAAAGAACGCCATGGTCTCGTCCGCACGCGCCTTGCTCGCGGGCGGGGTATCCGCCAGGGGCGAGGTCATGAACTGGAGGAAACCCGGGTTCTCCAGGCAGGCCTGCCCCTGGGCCCTACCTACCTCGTAGGCTGAGCCCTCCAACACCACATGGTGAAAGAGTAGTTCCTTCTTATCAGCGCCTTCTGACATGTGATCGCACCTCCTGTTAGCTCAGCCCCGCCCCATGCTGCGCCCCAGCACTCTCGTCGATCTCACTAGGGACTAGGGACTCTTTTAATGGGCACGTAGATATCCATCACCAAGCCAGTATCACCTGAGCTGCGCTCATCATAGAGCTCGAAGTCAACCGCACCAGCGGGGTATTCGTAACCTGAGGTTGGAAACCACTCTTCCCAGATGTACTGCCAGGTTCCTTGGATCGCTCGGGAGAACTCGCCATTGGCCCGGTCGGCCGGGGGCGTGGTGAAGACCGCATAGGTGGCGGCGGGTAGCTCTCCTCGGAAGAGGTGTGCGGGTACGCGATCGTAGTTCGGCACTTCCACACCAATGATGTAAGAGAAGCGCCCAGTCTCAGCGTCCATGGGTAGACAGATACCGAGGTCGGCATGGCTGGCTGGGTTGATCTCTTGATGGAGAACGGCACACCAGTTCTCGGCGAAGTAACGGTCCCAGAACGCGGGGATCTCACGGTTGTTGCTGCCATCGGCGGCAGTCTGCAGTTCAAACCCAGCCACCTTACAGGCCGGTCGGAAGACAATCTTTGGTTGCATGATTACACCTCCCAGAATGCGGTAATCGACTAGCTTCATGAGGTCTGCCTTGGCCGGAACATGCCCCGCTCCATAGCGGCGAAACTGGTCCGGGGTTAGGCCGTGGGTCTTGCGGAAGGCTTTGGTGAAGCCTGCATGGGTATCGAAGCCATACTTGACCGCCACATCGAGGACGCGCTCGCCAGCCACCAGCTCAGCGGCAGCATGGGCCATGCGCCTCTTGCGCACGTACTCCATCACCGGGATGCCGACATGATACTGAAAGACGCGGCAGTAGTGGTAGGGCGAGAACCCTGCCAGAGCCGATAGGTCATCCAGTCCGATGGCATCTTGGAGATGCCGCTCGATATAGTCGATACTACACTGAATGCAGGCACGATAATCCACAGACTCTAGCCCCCGATCCGTTTGCTGATACCATCATATAACAGGAATGGACGGTGCATTTGTCCGTTCTTGCGCTTTTGTGGAAAGCCCGGGCTCAACTCTTGCAGCGGTTTGCAGCCGATCTACACTTCATATCAGAAGGTCATTGCTGATCTCAAGAACACTGGTTATCTCAGCACTCCTCGCGGTATTGGGATGGAAAAGACAGTCGTTAACGACTGTCCTTTCTCGTTTAATGCCTGTTGGGGACGGTTCTATTTATGCAGAGACACCAGTACCTTCGATCATCCATCTACTGCATCGGGTCTACTCTACCCATCAGGCTGATGGCACCGGGTTCTACCGCTGTTGCAGGTCAAAGATCTCTAGAAGGTTCATCCTACGCCACGCGGTGTCGTGACTTGCGCCGACCTTCTCTGGCGTCCTATCGCTTGGACGAAAACATCAGTAAGAGGTTCCCAATCACTGCTGGCGCAATCATTCGGCAACGTAAACAGCTCGCTCCCCGTCCAATAGGTAGCAGAATGAATAAGGGAGA
>CAYOCI010000142.1:0-3535 GCA_964402415.1 uncultured Clostridia bacterium | reverse complement strand
GTGCCCATGGCAACCGCAATCCCGGTTTTTGCGCTGATGTTGCTGTTCTCCTTTATGGGGGTATAGCATGGCAGAACTGAGTAGGCGCCAGTCCGACAAACGTGAAAGGACCCTGCTAAGCGCATTCCTGCTCAGCGCACCAGGACCAATCGTGACTGGGAGTGCTGCTGTATTGAGCCGCTCCGCAACCCAGATTGCGGATTTCATCCGACGCACTGCAGAACTGGTGGCCCTCTTTGTCTCTTGGTTCGTATATCGAAGACTGCAACGAGGTACACCATCAGATGCTGAGCGTGCCCATCTGGAACGTACCACCAACTTGACTGTAGCAGGAGCCATGGTGTGTTCCGGAATCGCGATGCTCGTTGTCGGGGTGTTCCGGCTGCTTAGGTATGAGGCAAGCGGGAATGTAACCATGGGCCTCGTCATCGCCGTATTGGGACTGCTGACCAACACATGGTTCTGGTGGCGATACCGTAGCCTCACACGAGAGAGGTTCGACCCCGTTATTGCGGGGCAGCAGAGCCTATACCGAGCCAAGGCGTGCGTCGATCTCTGTGTTGTCACGGCACTGACCGCCGTAGCGGTTGCTCCGAGCCATCCTGCAACCCAGTACATAGATGCACTGGGTTGCATCACGGTAGCGTGCTACCTACTCTACAATGGGGTAGATATGATGCGCAAGACCAAGGCAGCAGGCACCCTGAGCCAAGCGGGCGAGATGTAATCTCATGGTGGGAGAGGGCGCGAACATGAGGAGAAAGCTCTATCTGCTTACTGGTGCCACAGGAAATCTGGGCAGCAATATCTCCCGCGCACTGCTCTCGGACGGCGAAACCGTTCGCGCGCTAGTTCGCAACCCTGCGGCAGCGCGTCTGCCCAAAGAGGTCGAGATCTGCTGCGGGGACGTTCGTGACGTCTCGTCGCTGGAAAGGTTCTTCGCAGGGACCGACGGCGCTGACACTTATGTGATCCACTGTGCCAGCATCGTCGCGCTGGAGCCGTCATACAGCCAGGCGGTCCATGATGTTAACATTACTGGCACGCAAAACATCGTCGACCAATGCGTGAAACATGAGGTTAAGAAGCTGGTCTATGTCAGCTCTACTAGTGCGATCCCTGAGATGCCGGGCAGCCAGCCGATCGTCGAGGTGAGCCGCTTCGACCCTGCCCCCATCGTTGGCTATTACGGCAAGACCAAGGCCGCGGCCTCGCAGTTGGTGATGGATGCGGTCAAGCAACATGATCTGGATGCCTCGATTGTTTTCCCAACGGGCATTTTTGGGCCCTATGATTACGGATTCGGTCTGATCACCAGCAACATTATCAATATCGTCCAAGGCAGAATCCCCTGTGGAGTGGCTGGCACTTTCAACTGTGCGGATGTACGTGATCTGGCCGCGGGTGTGGTCTCTTGCTGCAGTAAGGGACGAAAGGGAGAAGGCTACATCATGGGCAACCAGACCGTCACCATGCAGGATCTGTTCGACGCTGTTGCGCAGGCGAGCGGCTGCAAGAGAGTGAGGCTGATTCTGCCCGTAGGTCTGGCGAAGTCTCTGGCGACCATGGCTGAGACAGCCGGCAAGCTAACTCGAAAACCCACCGTGCTGACCAGGTTCACCATCTACAATCTAGTCCGCAACAACAACTTCAGCAGCGAGAAGGCCATACGAGAACTGGGCTATCACTGTCGTCCCTTCTCTGAGACCATTCGCGATGAGGTTCTCTGGCTGCGTGATGAAGGCAGGATTTGATCTCGCCTATCAAACATGACTGGGGGCCACGATCGTGAAGGACCCTGCGTTCCTCAAGGCACGCAGGGTCCTTCAATTGCTGGTTTCCTCTTAGCCTGAACATACTGATAGAGACGTGGCTGTCCAGGCTACCCCTTTGCCTTGAACGGTAAGATTGGTGGATCGCCTTTGCCACGAACAGCATATCAGAGGGGAGTGTTGACCATGCCATTCTGTAATCACTGCAGCAGCGATCGAGCCGAAGGGGCATTGTTTTGTTCAGAGTGTGGTAATAGACTGACCCCAACCAGCGCCGAACCCTTTGATGCCCATCCAGAGCCAGTCATGCGGGATGCGCGGGAGAAGATCGTCTGGAGTGGAGGTCCGCTGCGTGTCGGCATCTCTTCCACAGCTTCTTATACCCTTACCAACGAACGGGTCATAGCCTATACGGGTCATATCGGAAAGAAGGAAGAGGAGCTCGAGCTGGTGAGTATCAAGGAGATCACAGTAACCCAGAAGCCCTTCGAAAAGAACCTGGGCATGGGTGACGTTGTTGTTTACTCGACCGATCCAGAGGGGATAGTGCTTCGCCTGGAAGATGTTGAAGATCCTTTTGGCGTCAAGGATGCCATCACTTCTGCCGTTAAGCAAGCACGTGCGCAGTTGGGGGCGGCAAACGGGCGCTCGATGGGCTCGCAAAGATAGGCCAATGCCTCAGGCGGTCCTTTGCCATCTGGGAGACTAGGGTGTGGTCACAAGCAGGGAGTGGACCTCGTGGTCCACACCCTGCTTTGTCCTTAACCGCTCCAGGTAGCCATCAAGTCGAACCCAAAGGGTGCTCGTTCCTGGGTAATGGCTTGTACGTCGGGCATCCCATTTGTGACCACGGCCTACTACGTACCGCAGAAGGTCTTGTATGGTCGTCCCGATGGCATCACATACTCATCCTGGTCCGGAGTATGGACGTATGGGCTGGCCAGGACTCGAAGAAGCTTCTCCATCACGCTGTAGTCCCTATGCTGTACCGCCGCTTCCAGGGCTTCCTCCACCCGATGGTTGCGTGGGATTACGCCTGGGTTGGAGTTGCGCATCAGTTGATACACGGTATCTGCCGATTCCCGCTGCCTGCCGAGTCTCGCTCTCCAATCCGCATGCCACCGCACAAACTCTGGGTCCTCAAGTAAGGGAGAGCCATCCAGCTTGTCGTAAGTGAGTGCCCTAAAGGTATTGGTGTAGTCAGCCCCATGCTGATGCATTAAGTCAAGCAGCCTCTCGATGAGAGTCTCATCCTCTGGCTCCTCGTTGCCGAGGCCCAGTTTCGCCCGCATTCCTCCCAACCAATTGCAGCGATAGAGACCAACAAAACCTGAGATCTCGTCATGCGCGAGCTTGACAGCCTGCTCGCTGTCAGAGTGCAGCAATGGTAACAGGGCTTCCGCAAATCTGGCCAGGTTCCAGGCTGTCATGTTGGGCTGGTTGCCGTACGCATAGCGGCCGTGGCGATCGATGGAACTGAATACCGTTGCAGGGTCGTAGGCATCCATGAAAGCGCACGGCCCGTAGTCAATGGTCTCGCCGCTAATGGCCATGTTATCGGTGTTCATCACCCCGTGAACAAAGCCCACCAGCTGCCACCTCGCGATCAGTGCCGCCTGACGCTTGATCACTTCGTGGAGCAGGGAGAGATAGCGGTCTTCGTCGGCGGGTACGTGAGGGAAATGCCTGCGGAGCGTGTAGTCAGCTAAGGCTCGCAGGTCTCCCGCACTGCCCCACTGGGAAGCGTACTGAAAGGTGCCAAC
>CAYOCI010000141.1:0-3662 GCA_964402415.1 uncultured Clostridia bacterium | reverse complement strand
TCCATCCCAGCGTCGATCATCCAGGCCTTGACCTGCTCTCTGGCCTCCAGATCAGCGGGGCTGAGGGCGGGCCGAGTAACCCCCTGGCCCTTGGTCGCACCGATGCGGCCGAGCGTTTCCAGGTGTTCGCGCAAACGTTGAGCATTGATCTGCATGGGATGACCTCCTTGTTTGTTTGAGTCCACAAGTCCACAAGAACACAAGTCCACATGATTAGATTACCAAGGAAGCGGGTGCAGCATGGCTGCGCGGCTACGACTTGGCGTAACCTTGAGTGTAGCAGCGCAGCCATGCTGTGCCTAAAGAGGTGGTAGCTTGTCATCCCTCGTCCACTGCTTGTGGACTTGTGGACTTGTGTTCTTGTGGACTCCTAGTTGGTTGCCGTCTGCTTCCTCGGCAGGTTGTAGTCAAAGACCCCGAAGAGAACGGTGGTGATGGGCACCAACCAACAGAATATGGAGTACGGCAGGTATGCCCCGGCTGTCACTCCGAGCATCCCGGTCATGAACAGGGCATTAAGGTTCCAGGGGATCAAAGGAGAGATCAGACCAGCCGAGTCGAGCATGCAGCGGGCGAGGTTTCTGCTGTCCAAGTTGAACCGATCATACATGGGTTTGAAGAGACGTCCAGAGACGATCAGGGTCAAGCTCTGATTGGCAGCAATAAACGCGATCAGCGTGCTCAGCAGAGCAGTAGCACCGATCACCTGCGGGACGTTTCTGACCATCTCGATCGGCCGCTTGACCAGAGCATGCAGCGCCCCGGTAGTCTCGAGAATCCCGGAGAAGGCCATGGAGATCATCAGGAGTGTTAGGACGTCTGTCATACCGACAATCCCGCCACGACTGAGCAACTTATCCATGACTTCCACCCCGGTGTTGCTGACAAAGCCCTTGTGCAGGGAGCTAAAGATAGCAGCCACACTGGCGCCCTGAAAGAGCCACGCCATGATGCCGCCTAAGACTGCTCCGGACGCTAAGCTGGGAATGGCCGGCACGCGGCTAACCGCTAAGATCACGACCAAGAGCGGCGGCAGGAGCAGCCATAGACTGAGGTTGAAGTGGGCGGCAAGGAAATCCAGGTAGGCCCCTGCTTGATTGGCCGTCCCAGCGCTGGCTGCTCGCTGACCCAGGATGGCGTAGACCGCTGTACAGATGATGGTAGCAGGAATGGTGGTCGCCACTAGGTGGCGCATGGTTTCATAAATATCACTATCGGTTACGGCCGACGAGAGGTTCAGGGCACTGCCCAAGGGTGAGAGCCGATCGCCGAAGTAGACTCCCGAGACAATGGCACCAGCCACCAGCGGTGCAGGTAGACCTAGGGCCTGGCCGATCCCCATCATGGCGATACCGATGGTACTGGTGGTTCCAAAGGCGGTTCCCATGGAGGTGGACACGGCTGCACAGAGCAGGAAGCTGAGGGCCAAGAAGGTCTTGGGCGTAAGAATCCTCAGCCCGTAATAGATCATGGCAGGCACGGTCCCTGAGATGATCCAGACCCCCATCAGACAACCGGCCAGCATCAGAATGAAGAGCACCGCGGTAATGGACCCGACACCACCAACCATCATTGCCTGGATCTCTTTCCATGGGTAACCCAACGAGAGTGCCATGATCGCCGCAGCGATGGTGCCGATGATCATCGGTACGTGCATGGTGACCTTCAGCTGGATCGATGCGATCAACAAAAGCGCCGCCGTGAGCGCCACCGGGATGCTGGCGTGGAGAAGAGTCGCGCGCCGAGGAGTGGGCATGGGAACCTCCTGTGGAATTAAGAATTAAGAATTAAGAATGCAGAATTGGGGGTTAAATTATGAGTTGAGAGTTAGGAATTAAGCGTCAGGAGTCTGACGTGGTACGGGGCGTAGACCAATGGCGATCACTCGAACGCCATCAATTATACACCCCATGTGGACTGCAGCCAACTCCTTTCGTATAGCGAAGCACAGCACCAACCACGGATTTGCCATCTTACGTATAACGCCTAACTCCTAATTCCTCATTCATAGCTCCTAATTCGTAACTCAAATTCCTAATTCTTAATTCTGCATTCTTAATTTACCAATCTCCACCGCTAACCTCACAGATTCCCACATCCCAACCGGAAGGGCTTCGGTTTCCCCTTGTCGAATATTCAGGTTCATTGAATTGTGAGGGAGGATTATCTATGTCGCTGATTATTAAGAATGGTCTTGTCTGGGATGGGACCGGCGCACCAGCACGAGCTGATCTAGCCGTGGTTGTCGACGCCGGTAAGGTGAGCTGCGTCTGCCCTGCCGCTGAAGTCGTGGTCAAGAACGGTGACGAGGTGGTCGATGCTGCCGGGAAGTTTGTCATGCCTGGGATGATCGACTGTCACGTTCATATCCACAGCTCTGGCGATGCCGACACCCGTGAAGAGAACCGTGAATCCGTTCCACTGCGCACGCTGCGTGCGGCTCACTACGCTCGCCTCGACCTGGAAGCTGGCTTTACCACGGTGCGCAACATGGGCTCCGGTTCAGGCATCGATATGGGGCTAAAGCAGGCCATGCAGATGGGGCTTGCCACTGGTGCCCGCGTGATCACCTGCGGTTCCTGCATCACCATGACCGGTGGACATGGCTGGATGGGTGGTCTCGAAGTTGATGGTGTCGACGAAGCCCGTAAAGCCGCTCGCCAGCTGCTGAAGCAGGGTGTTGAGCTGGTCAAGATCATGGCCACTGGTGGCGTCATGACCCCGGGTGTGGAACCGGGCTCACCGCAGTTGACCGAGGAAGAGATCCGTGCCGCCGTTGAGGAGGCTCACAAGGCCGGGCGCAAGACCGCGACCCATGCCCAAGGCACCGAGGGGATCAAGAACGCCGTCCGCGCCGGGATTGATTCCGTCGAACATGGCATCTTCCTTGATGACGAAGTGATCGAGATGATGAAGGCGCGTGGCACCGCTCTCATCCCGACCCTGGTCGCCCCCTACCATATCGTCGAGGGTGGCCTGGCCGCCGGCATCCCTGACTACGCTGTGGAAAAGGCCAACCGCATCATCGCCGACCATCACAAGAGCTTCAGGAAGGCTCTGGCCGCTGGCGTGAAGATCGGCATGGGGACCGACGCTGGCACTCCGCTCAACCGTCACGGCGACAACTCGCTCGAACTGCAGATGTTGGTGGAAAACGGCATGACCCCGGAGCAGGCGCTCTTAGCCGCCACAAAAGTCAACTCCGAGATCGCCGATCGCGCCAACCTGATCGGAACCCTGGAAGCCGGCAAGCTGGCCGACATCCTGGTGGTCGACGGCAATCCGCTGGAGGATATCAAGGTTCTGAGGAACAAAGAGAATATCAAGCTGGTGATCAAGGACGGCAAGGTGGTAGTTTGTCGCTAGAGCGACTTACCGCGGCCCGAAGGCATCAGCCATCAGGCATCAGCAAGATATGTGACCGAGTGCGAGACCCCATTGGGGATGCGAGTTTACTCGTCTCCAATGCTGGTGTGGAACCAACCATAGCAAGAGGCAGTGAGGGTCATCCCTCACTGCCTCTTGTTTTCGGTGGGGTTCCGGTGGAGCACTCGATGACACCGTAGAGGATGGGCGATCTCAGCCCGTCGTGGCATAGAGGCCATCTTCTGATGCCTGATGCCTGATGCCTTCGGGCTAATCTCTGATGCCTGATGCCTGAT
>CAYOCI010000140.1:0-3670 GCA_964402415.1 uncultured Clostridia bacterium | reverse complement strand
CTTCAAGGCCAGCCGCGTTACGTTCAAGGACATTTTCAGCCAGACTATCCGAGGAGCGACTGCCCCGCAAGGCAGTGCCGGTGGGATGAACCCGCTCCAGGTCGGACTCGGTATGACCGTAGGTACCATCGATACCGTTCATGGGCGAAGCAGTATCGAGACAACTGGCAAGAACACTGACCTCGCCATAGACGGCGATGGATATTTCCTGGTGAAGTCCGGCACTGGCACTGCCTACACACGTGCTGGCAACTTTGAAAAGGACCGTAATGGCTACCTTGTTCAGGCAGGGACAGGCTTCCGTGTGCAGGGCTGGCGACCTCAGGGACCAGCCGACAAACCGGCACCAGGACGGCAGGAAGACATCTTCATCCCCCTTGGTGATACCGTCCTTGGAGCGGCGACGGAAAATGTTGACTTTGCCGGGACGTTGGACACGAGAACCGGTCAGTATGAGACACAGATCGAGGCCATGGACAGCAAAGGTGCAAAGCACAGCATATCTGTAACGTTCACGAAGACCGACGTCAACGAATGGAGTGCGATAGTCGCGGCTCCAGCGACGTCTGCCCCGTCACCTATGGTTCTCACATTTGACGCCGACGGCTCCTTGCTGACGGGAAGTGGTGTTGTCTCTCTGGCTCTGGCGGCTAGCAATGGAGCCGCCGACCTAAGTCTGACGCTGGATTTCTCGCAGATTAGGGAGCTGGCAGCCGAGGCTTCAGTTGTGAGTACCCGTGATGGCTACGGCTCAGGTATGCTAAATGACTTCTCCATAGATTCCCAGGGCAACGTTATTGGTCACTATACCAACGGTCAGAATAAGACGCTTGCGCAGATTATCCTTGCTGATTTCACCAATCGCAACGGCCTTGAGAAGATTGGCGATACCTTATTCGCGGTGTCAAATAACTCTGGAGAGGCCGTCTACGGTTTCGCCGGAACTGGCGGATTCGGCAGCATTACCCCTAGCTCCTTGGAGATGTCCAACGTCGACCTCTCCCAGGAATTTACCAACATGATCACCACTCAGCGCGGCTTCCAGGCCAACTCCCGGGTCATCACCACCTCGGACGAGATCCTCCAGGAGTTAGTTAATCTGAAGCGGTAACCAAATAAGCGAGGGGCCTAGTCCCTAGGCCCCTCAGCTGTCTTGATGGGGTGTGCTCCATGATCTTTGTTACGAGACTGAACCGGACAGAGTTCGTAATCAACGCTGACCTGATTGAGAATGTCGAAGCGACCCCTGACACCGTGATTACCCTGACCACAGGCAAGAAGCTGGTGGTAACGGAGTCGCCTCAGGTGATCATCGAACGTGTAGTGGCCTACAAGCAGCGATGCTTCAGGCGGTTTAACGACGCGGCTCAGATCGACCGCGAACCGGATTGAGGTGTGCTAGATGGATATTGCATCACTCATAGGTTTCCTGGCCGGGGTCGCTATGATGATCTATGGCATGATCCTGTCGACCAAAGGAAACATGCGTGCCTACTGGGATCTCCCATCAGTCTATATCACCGTCGGCGGTAGTCTCTTCGCCACGATGATGAGCTTTCCCATGAGCCAGTTCAAGACGGTGATCCAGATGACCAAACTGGCCTTCAGTGAACCTAAGCATGATGCGAACACGGTGATCGAGCTTCTCGTTCGCTTCGCTGAACGGGCAAGACGTGAGGGCCTGCTGGCCTTAGAGGCAGAGGCAAACCAAGTGCAGGACCCGTTCTTGCAGAAGGGGATCCAGCTGGTGGTGGACGGTACCGACCCTGAGTTGGTTCGAGGGATCATGGAGATCGAGATGTCCTTCATTGAGGAGCGTCACAAGCAGGGTCAAGCCTTCTTCTTCACGTGGGGAGCCATGGCCCCTGCGTTTGGCATGATCGGTACGCTCATTGGCCTTTGCGCGATGCTGCTTAACCTGAACGATCCATCCGCGCTCGGACCTGGTATGTCTGCCGCTCTGATTACGACCTTCTATGGCTCCGTCATGGCCAACTTGATGATGAACCCCATCGCCACCAAGTTAGGCGTACGCAGCAGCGAGGAGATTATGCTCAAGGAGGTCATGGTCGAAGGCATATTGTCCATCCAGGCTGGCGAGAACCCTCGCATCGTTGAGGAAAAGCTGAAAGCGTTCTTGGCGCCAAAGCAGCGTAAGTCAAGCAAAGCCAACGTCGAGCAGGCAGGTAATACCAATGTCCAGGCGTAAGAAAGACTCGAGCTCCGCTGGGCCCCCGCCTACCGCGGCATGGCTGACCACGTATGGCGATATGGTGACCCTCCTCCTGTGCTTTTTCGTCCTGTTGCAGTCCTTTTCCACCATCGAGGAGAACAAGCTGAGAGAGGTGCTTTCGTCCATCCAAGGAGCATTCGGTGCCGCGGTTAGTGGGGGTAGCGTCCTCCCCATGGGCAATGGGCCCCTGCCAGGCTCGAGTGGCGGAAGCGAGGTCATCGCCAGTGAAAACCAGAGCGACCCAATCCAGCAGCCCCAAGAACTGGGAAAGGACATGCAGGTTACGCGTGAGTATCTGGCCGAGATCCTTGCGTCAGAGAGCGCTTCAGGGCAGGTACAGGT
Source organism: uncultured Clostridia bacterium (assembly GCA_964402415.1). Lineage (GTDB taxonomy): Bacteria > Bacillota > JAAYKD01 > JAAYKD01 > CAYOCI01 > CAYOCI01. Next base: position 1,095 of record CAYOCI010000140.1, on the reverse strand, counting down.
GACCCCCGATGAGCGGGGGCTGGTGGTACGGGTCCTGGAACCACTGCTTTTCGAGCGGGGAAGGGCGCAACTGAGATCAGAGGCTGCCCCAACCATCGCCAAAGTGGCAAAGGCACTCAAGGGGATGGAGAACTCAATCATCGTCGAGGGCCATACATGCGATCTACCAATCGAGACCCGGGAGTATCCGTCCAACTGGGAGCTTTCAGTAGCACGAGCGGTGGCAGTCACACGCACATTAGTCGATGACCACAAGATCAGCCCCCAGAGGCTAGCGCCAACCGGCTATGCTGAGTATCGCCCGGTGGTAAGCAACATATCCGAGAAAAACCGTGCCCAGAACCGGCGCGTTGATATCGTCATCCTAGGGCCACAACGATAAGTATGCTCCATGCGGAGGTAGCAAGATGAAGGGTGTCAGTCTACCAGGGTTGGCTGTCATTATTGTAGTGATCATTGCCGTACTTGGCGTTACGGCCACTGTCTCATATCTCGTAGCAACCAAAGTCGCTGGTCCCAGCGGCCCAGCCGCCACAGAGCCAACCAGCGCCTCGGTCATCCTGAAGAAGGACCTCGGCGAGTTTCTGACCGATCTGTCGGACCAGTCGGCACGCAGGTTTGTCAAGGCGAAGGTGGTTCTCGGCTATCCAGAGCTCAAGGTGAAGAAGTTCCTGAGCGAGAAGACTGATCCCAGCCTGGAGAACGAACTGGCCGCAAGGGAGACAGAGATCAAAGACCTCGTCTTCTCAGTTCTGCGGAGTAAGACAGCCGACGAGCTAAAGGGGGAGAAGGTTGAGCGGGTTAAGCAGGACCTAGTCACCCGCATCAACGCTATCTTGACCAGTGGAAAGATCGTAGCCGTCTACTTCTCCGATATCGTCATCCAGTAGCGCCAACTGTCACGCAACCCTTGGTTCTGTGATTGGCCGTTCTAGACTTTGGGCTCGGGCTCGAGACACGTGGCTCGAGAGATGTTCTTCTTCGGAGGTGATGCTTCTTGCCGGAAATCCTCTCTCAAGAGGAGATTGATGCACTATTATCGGCCTTATCCACTGGACAATTGGACCTCAATCAGATCAAGAAGGAAGAAGAAGA
>CAYOCI010000139.1:0-3780 GCA_964402415.1 uncultured Clostridia bacterium | reverse complement strand
AACAATAAGACGCGCGAACGCTTACTCTTCACTGTTCAATTTTCAGGGCGCAAGCTCTGAAGTCTCTCGCAACTTTAATAAGTTGCTGGCGACGCAGCGACTTTGCTAAGACAAAGATCGCGAAGTCTCGTGGCGATAGCGGAAGGGTCACACACGTTCCCATCCCGAACACGACCGTTAAGCCTTCTGGCGGCGATGGTACTTGGGGCGCAAGCCCCTGGGAGAGTAGCAAACTGCGGGACAAGAAAAAGCACATGCGAAAGCATGTGCTTTTTCGTTTGTCTGCGCAGCAGACAATGTCCCGGCAGTTTGCTACTCGATCCAGGGTAACTCCCAAGCGTTCGTTCTTCTCACTCACTCCGCTCAACTCTGATGAACGAATAATGATATCGATTTCCGACAGCTAACGTGTAGGGGCGCCGCTCAGCTGCGCCCGGGTTACCCAGATCCATAGGGTCCGGCGGGCGCGGCAGAGCAGCGCCCCTACAACCAGCTCTGCTCCCAAATCTTGACTTCCCTACGACACACCATTCAGCGATCTGCCGCGGTAGCCACGCGGGACGCAACGGGTACTTCGTCCCGTTGATCAAACAGCCCATACTGCGAGCGAATATCAACGCTGATACACCGCCGCCAACGGTGTAGGGGTGCCGCTCTGCTGCGCCCGCCTACGTCTCCGTTGGTCTGGGTGACGCGGGCGCGCATGCTAGCTATAGAACAACCGCCCATCCTTCGTCGCAACTGTCTGTCGCGACCTACCAGGTCGCGCCGGCGACACCGCGCCTGTCCGGCGCTGGTTGTGACTACGGTGGGCGTGGGCATGTGGCTTCGCAGCCACGCCCGGAGCAGCGCCCCTAAATGCAAGATCTTGTTCTGCCCCCAACACGCCATTCAGCGGTCTGCCATGGTAGATATCGCGGGGCAAATGCGCATCCACCACTTTGTCGTAGAGCAACAACGCTTTAACAAGAGGCGCCTGGCACCGTTTGTCACGAAAAGCTCACCGAAATGGAGCGAACCATCATGCAGGGGCGCCGCTCAGCTGCGCCCGCCGTAGCTATTCGTCCGGCCGACCGTTCTACCCGATGCAGCTCTCCCTAACAACTTCAGTCTCAATTGTCACCTTAACAACGCCAAGACAACTCGCATCGCGATGAAGGTATTGGCTCACGTAGCCTTCCGCTTCTTCGAGGCTGGGGAACTGAAGCGCTTCCGTGGGCTGCTTGGCACCTGAGCTGGTACCACTAGTGTTGACTTTCCTGAGGTAATCTCCATTGGGCATCCGGATGACGAAACAAACATGAACGTTATGACTCGCCATGCTGCTATCCCTCCTGACATAAGTCAATCGATTGTTCAGGGTAGACTGTCTAGGCTCGGGACGTCGTGCTTGCCTGAAATGCTGCCTACATTCATAATAAGCAGGTTCGGGTCTGAGTGTTCTCAGTTTTCGCTTGGCATGTCATATTTCTGGCTCAGCGTCTGACCTGGTGACGGTAGCACCTACTAGAGTAGTTTCGACGTTAGGGCGTAATTTGAAACAATCCTAGACTATTCTCCACCGATGATTGCCTAGATTTGCTCGGATTGATAATATGGATGTAAAGCCGAAACGATGGCGTGTAATGAGAGGAGCGATTAGGTTGAACCCATACAACAAAGCCCATGAGCTGGCTCAAGCGCTGTCCAATTGTGATGAGTTTCTGAAATTGAGGGAAGCGCAGCAGGCGGTCGATGCCCAGCCGACCGCAAAACAGATGGTGGAAGACTTCCATAAGAGGCAGTTTGAGCTAATGCAGGCTGAGGCCAATGGCCAATCGCCATCGCAAGCCCAGATGGAGCAGCTGCAGAAGCTATACGAGATCATCAGCCTTAACGCGCTAGCCCGGGAGTATCTCAGTGCGGAGATGCGCTTTAGCCGTCTGATGGCAGATATCCAGCAGATACTCTCGAGTGCACTTGAAGACTTGAACGCAGGGGGAAAGGGCGAATGAAGACTGCGGAGATAGCGGAGAAACTTACTGATTGGATCAGACAACGGTTGAGCGCTTCGGGAACGAAAGGTGTCGTTCTAGGGCTGAGTGGCGGGATAGATTCGGCAGTGGTTGCCGCGCTGGCGCAGCGGGCTTGTGGCAACAACGTTCTGGGCCTGATCATGCCCTGTCATAGTGACCCACAGGATGCTGCCGACGCGGGTCTAGTGGCAGAGGCGCTAAACCTGGAAACCAAGACAATCGATTTAACACAAGCCTACGACTCTCTGCTACTGGCCTTGGGTGAACCGAGTGGGGAGAGATCATTGGCATTGGCCAATATCAAACCGCGCCTGCGCATGATCACCAACTATTTCCATGCGCAGAAGCTTGGCTATCTGGTCGCTGGGACGGGCAATCGCAGCGAGCTGACTATCGGGTATTTCACCAAACACGGCGATAGTGGCTGTGACATCCTTCCCATCGGGGGTCTCGTAAAGCATCAGGTATGGGACCTGGCTAGGTATCTCGACATTCCCGACAAGATCATTGATAAGGCCCCTTCAGCTGGTCTGTGGCCAGACCAGACTGACGAAGGAGAGATGGGACTTAGCTACACTGAACTGGATAGCTACATTCTGACTGGAGAGGCCAGTCCAAGTTCTCAGGCGAAAATCGAACAGATGAGAGCTAAGTCCGCCCACAAGCGGGCCATGCCACCTGTTGCTGATATCTAGGCCTCGACAGACAGCGTCGGCGGTTCATATTGCCTGTGGCTGATAAGCTCTGATTATGATAAAATATCATGCTGTAGCTGATCGTTCACCGGCAAGAGGCCGATGACCAGCCAACGAGGCAGATGGCATGCGCTATCACACCGCGCTCGGCAGGCGAAACGATCCTGTTTCTGCAGCCCAAGTCTTGGGCTGCTCGCGGTTGCCACTGCTTAAGGGATGATGGATGTGAAAGGGGAGAGACCATGTCTGGACATTCCAAATGGGCGAACATAAAACATACCAAAGGAAAGGCTGACGCTCAGCGTGGGAAGATTTTCACCCGTCTTACAAAGGAGATAATGGTGGCAGCAAAGTCTGGGGGCGCCAATCCAGACGCCAATCTAAAGTTGAAGTCAATCATCCTCAAAGCTCGTGAGGCCAACATGCCGTCAGATACCATCAATCGCGCCATTCAGAAGGGCGCAGGCCTGCTTGATGGTGCTACCTATGAAGAACTCACCTATGAGGGATATGGTCCAGGTGGTATCGCTGTCATGGTGGACCTGCTTACTGACAACCGTAATCGTACAGCGGGTGAGATCCGCCACATATTTGACCGCAATGGTGGCAATCTTGGCGAGACGGGTAGTGTTGGCTGGATATTCGAGAAAAAGGGGCTCATAGTTGTCGACCGAGAGGAAGTCACGCTTGGCGAAGATGATATGATGATGATCGCCCTCGAAGCCGGCGCCGAGGACATGAAGGTAAACGACGACTCCTATGAGATAGTCACGTCTCCCGACGACTTCGAGGCGGTTAAAGAGGCAATCGCAGCTCAGCAGATCAAGACAGCTGCGAGCGAGCTGACCAAACTGCCCAAGAACATGGTAGAGGTCTCAGGCGATAACGCTGCCAAAGTGCAGAAGCTCCTCGATATGCTCGATGATCACGACGATGTTCAAAACCTCTACGATAACGCTGATATCAAGGAATAAACCCCAAGAACATTCACTCACCAGAGCGAATTATTTTCCTGTATTTGGGTATACTCTCCGTTAAGGAGGCGTATGCTCATGTTACGTAAATACCGG
>CAYOCI010000138.1:0-4035 GCA_964402415.1 uncultured Clostridia bacterium | reverse complement strand
GGATAATCCCACGCCCACCGTAGTTGCATCGAGCGCCGGGCAGGCGCGTGGTCGAAGCGACTTGGATAAGTCGCGAGAGACCGATGCAACGGGGGATGGGCGGTCGCATGAGGTGATTTCATCTGGACCCGGCTGCGCAGCAACGGGTCCACGCTCACCATAGTCACAACTAGCACCGGCTAGGTGCGGTGTCGGCAGTGCCATTATTGGGCACGGGAGACAGTTGTGACGGAGGATGAGCGGTTAGCTGTGGTAATATGTCGGGATTATCCCTTAGGGATAATCCCACGCCCACCGTAGTTGCATCGAGCGCCGGGCAGGCGCGTGGTCGACAGCGACTTGGATAAGTCGCGAGGACCGATGCAACGGGGGATGGGCGGTTGCATGAGGTGATTTCATCCGGACCCGGCTGCGCAGCAACGGGTCCACGCTCACCATAGTCAGATCTAGCACCGGGGTTGTCTCCCCACTCTTTTGGGCAAGATTGAAGATAAAGAGAGCGCTGCCATTAACCTAAGCGCGCTCTGATCGTCTCCATTGGTGCAGGGAGAAAGAAGGAGAACGGCGAATACATAAGGAAGTAACCTTTGAGTCTCTACAGCGCCCTTGACTCGCCTTGATAAAGCTCATGTATATCGCCCTTCCCCCGCGCCACGACAGATGACATGCCGCTCTAGGCAAGGACGATTATATTCAGCAACGCTAGGCAACAAGGCATCGACGCCATCGTTGTCGGAAGTAATGAAGGAGAGATACCATGCCTCAAAAAGACACTGGTCCACGGGAGCCCCGCGAACCGCGGGAGCTCCGTGAACGCCCAGCAGAGCCTCAGGAGGGCAGGGAGCCTCGTGAAGCGATGGCCGCGCCTGCCGAGAAACCAGTTTATCGCTATCCGGGATCTGGACAGGCTGGCCGCCAGCAGAAGCTGTTCAAACTCGATGACATCGTCAAATGGGATATGAACTTCGGCGTGATGATCGGACCGGTCGGCTACGATCCCCGCCTGCGTTGTCCTTACTGCGAAGGCAAGATGGTGCTGGCCAGCCATGAAGGTGGAGCTGCAGTCAAAGGGATCCGCATCCTCTACCAATGCTCAGACTGTGGTGCACAGAGCGTGAGCCAGTTCTATCCCCCAGGACAGAAGGTGGTTCTACCTGACGAGGACTACGGCGATATTACCGTGGTCATGCGCGAGGTGACACCTCAAAAAGAGCAGCCAGCGCGCGAAGGACGCGAGCGCGGCCAACGCCCGCCGCGTCCCGAAGTCAAGGATCGGGAGGATCGTGAACGCCCAGAACGGCAGACAAGACCTGACCGTGGCGAGCGCCCAACCGAACGTCAACCCCGGGCTGAACGTCCAGACCGCCCCGATCGCACCGAGCGGCCCGAAAAGGCAGACCGTAGTCAAGCGACGGAGCGCGGCGAGCAGCAACGGCGTCCCGAGCGTGGGGAGAGACCGGAACGGCGCGAGCGCCGTGAGCCAGTTCCCGCCGGTGAACGCCGCGAACCCGCCCAGCGAGAGGGGCAAGGTGAACGCCGTGAAGAGCGGCGGCCCCGCCGCGACGAGCAGGGGCAGGAGATCGCCGTGATACCTAGCCGTGAGGGCAGTAGCGGTCAGCCACGCCAGCGCCGCTATCCTCCACGCCAGCGCCCACCACGGGCGGAAGGCAAGGTCGAGAGCAAGGCTGAAAGCAATCAATAGCGGACTGGGAGTCCACAAGAACGTAAGTCCACAAGTCACCAAGACAAACTGCCCAATAAACAAGACCTGGCTAGATGGCCAGGTCTTGTTGCGACTTAGAGGTCATGCGATGGGACGGTCTGCTGTTGCTCCTCGATGGCGTTCTGGTAGATGCTGATGATCCCTGCCTGAGCATAGCGGCGGGCGTTGAATAGCTCCTTGAGCAGTTGGTTGCGGGCCTCATTGTCAAACAGGTCAACCAGCAACTTAGCCTTCTGATTGTTGGTCAGCTTGGAGCAGATCTTCATGTACCCTTTCTGGCGGCCTTCAGGCAGGAGATCAGTTAGTTCACGGTATAAGAGCTCAAAGTCTTTTGTCTGCATAGTGGTGGTCGAAACCGTCACCTCCTTCCTATACCGTAACCACTGAGTCAATGATTTATGATGGTCGAAATGGCATTAGGCCCTCTGCAGATGAGATCTGCAGAGGGCCTAACGTTTGTCGACTTGTGGACTTGTGGACTCTAGGTTCCTACCTCGCCGCCGTTACATTTTGCTGCCAATATTGTAGAAACGGAAAGGCGTTGACCGCCTCAAACGATTCATCGTAGATGCCAAAATGCAGATGTGAGTCAAACATGCCGGTGGTCCCTTCAGGGCCATAACCACTGTCGCCGACGTAACCCAACAGTTGGCCAGCACGAATCCGACTGCCTTTACCTAAGCCGGGTGCATAGCGCGAGAGATGAGCGTAGTAGAACGAGTAGTTCGTGCCGTCGACCCGATAGGTGATCCGCCAACCCCCGAGCTGATTCCAGCCGAAGTTGGTGATCACGCCATCGGCAGCTGCGATGAGCGGTGTGCCTTTGGGAGACATGATGTCGATCCCCTCGTGGCTGCGCGCGACAGTACCTTCGACGGACCAGCTACGCCCGTCACCAAAGCTGTCGTAGAGACCATCGTAGCTGGCACCAGTGGGGAAGGGGAAGACAAAGGCTGGGTTCAGCAGAGGGTGTGCTAGGCTTCCGCCGCTGCCAATACTCAGACGCTGGCCAGCATAGATCACGCTGCCGCTCAGACCATTGGCTGATTGAATGGAGGTCACACTGACGCCATGGCGCTCAGCAATCTCAGAGAGGGTATCGCCGGGCTGGACTATGTATGCGGAAGATCCGGCTCCTATTTCCAGCGAACGGGATGTGCGGACGACTGCGGTCTGCAGCTGATCGAGCCAGAGCACCTGAGTACCAAGGTTCTCTGCCACCCACCGCAGCGGGACCAGGGTACGGCCATTGACGACCTGGGCTGGAGTGTCTAGGCTGCGGGGCTGCCCGTTGACCGTGGCTTCGTGACTGCCGAGGGTCAGACGCAGGGTGGCTCCATCGAGACGCGTGGTGACGGTGTTGTTGGCCGGTTCCCAACTAACCTCTGCTCCCAGTGCCTCATAGAACGTGCGCATGGGGACCAGGATACGGTTGTTGACCATCTGCGGTGGCTGGTCCCATGGGAGTGAGTAACCGTTAAGAACCACATCTGCCGCTTGAACCGGCGTCGTAACCAGCAGGGTCAGGGTGGTGACGGATAGGGCGAGAAAAGAACGAACGCTCTGCCGTTGTAACCGCAATGAGATCCCTCCTTGGATATGTCCTAGGCCATTAAATTCGACCAATGGTTACGCAAACCTTTTATGTAAATGATGGTAGGCTATGGGAGAGAGTCGTAACGAGATCAAAAAATGAAACTCCCTATTGACGAATTGTTAGTATCGATTATGATTAGTACTATAGTAGCACTAGGAGGGAGTAGATTGACTGAAAGAGACGCTCTATCCATGCTGTTGGCCTGCGGTTACTCCCTCGCCTGGCAGTCAGGCAGGCTGCAGCGGATTGAAGAGATCCTTGCTGAGCTGCCAGAAGCAACCCAGGCTGTGAGTGTGGACTATGGCCCTGAACTCATTCGCATCTGGGGTCGGGGCGACGATCGGGTGGTTGACAGCCCGTTGTGGATCGTCAGCCGCCGGAAGATCAGATAGGAAACCAGAGCAGCAACAAACAGAGGACCAGCCTTATGGCTGGTCCTCAAGTGTCAACGAAGGGTCCTCGACTGATCAGCGCGGCTCGATCACAGCCACGGCTGAGTTGTCTGGGTGGAGTTGCTGTCGAAGTCGCTCATGCAACGTGGCGGCGCTCACCTGCTGCAAAATGGTGGGCAGCTCTTCATAGATTGTATCGGTCAGTAGCGAAGAGGAGAGCGCAAAGGCCAAGCCGTCGGAGCTGTTGAAGCTGCTGACGAACTCGCCTAGGGTCTTGCGTTTGAGGCGCTCCACCACCTCGGCATCAATGCCTCGGTCGGCAG
>CAYOCI010000137.1:0-4166 GCA_964402415.1 uncultured Clostridia bacterium | reverse complement strand
GTGAGATGCCCAGAGGAGTCTAGTCAACGGTATGTTAAGCACTGGCAGGAGATTCCTCGGATCCATACCTGGCAACGACAAGGTCACATTAATGATGAGGAAGACTAGCGTGATGGGCACGAGCACTTGGCTGCAGCGTGCAATGACCTCGATCCCGTTTCGAGCAGCTGAACCGCAGGCCACCAATACTAAAACTCCAAAGACCATCGAAGGCGTTTCTGGCATCACCGCCACGGTCAGGAAATCGACATAGTTGCCAAGAACCAAGGAACATAGATGAAGAAAGAACCACAGGTAAGGAATCACCAACAGGCTTCCCAAAACAGGCCCAAGTACAGTAGTCATGATTTGGGTGAGTGTCATGCCGGGAAAGCGGGCAAACAACCCCAAGAACACTGCTGCTATGGCCAATCCCTCAACTATTCCCAATAGGATAGCCACCCATGAGTCACGCTTAGCCGCTGCTCCTGGGACCAAGAGCAGCGAGGATCCCAAGACATAGCCAATGACCATGAACTTAAGTTGAAGAGGGCTGATTCGACCCTGTTCCAGATGCACTGTACATCAGTTCCTTTGCGATGATAACCTATTCTGGTGTCCGCAACGGGCGGTTGAGCAAGCCAACACGGTGTATGTTGACCTGGACACTCAAAGCGACCTCGGTTCTCTCAAATTGCTGATCCCACTCTTTCTTCATTTGCTGCCATTCCCTGGGGAACTTGCGCTCTATAGCTGAACCGAAACCCAAGACATCTGTGTGGAGGGTCTGCGCTTTTGATATGGCTGCCGTAATATCATCGCGTATCACGGAACTGGTGCGTGTGTCTAGGAGATCAAGCTGTCGCGGAGTGGTTGCATCGATCAAGGCTGCGTCTGTTCCAACGTTCCCTTCCATAAACACATTGGCCCTGACAGCAATATGACCATTCCGTTTTTCCGATGTGATCTGCGCATTCGACCGGATGATCTCAACCGCAACTGTTCCTTCCTCACCAGGTAGACTGACTGTGATAATGCCACTCCCCATCTTGCCACTTACCCACAACAGTCCTCTGGTTTCCTTCGAATCCAGCTCACCAACCAGTCTATCGTCCATAAAGACGGCTGTTCCTAGCGTTTGCACACGATCTCCTTTGTCCCCAACCAGTGAAATACGAGCTGCAATGGGTGCCGTAGTCCCGCTGACCAACTTCCCCACAAAGTCATGGAGCGTGGCCGTAGCGGCCAACGATGACGCTCTAGCACCATTGCTCATCAGAGCCGCGATGCCGAAGGCTGGGATTTTCTCCACGGCGATCGGTGCGGCGATTATCTCGTGGGCTTTTCCTGGAGCAACGAGCAGCCATGTGGTCAGCCGAGGTTCAGCATCCCGCAGGAAGAAGTCGAGGACTGGCCTAAGCCCCTTCCGTGCCAAGCTGTCGCCGACGACTAGGATTTGATTATGTGGCCAGTACGGCTTCCTGCTTAGCTCTGTCGTCATTGACCTGATTGCTTCAAAGACACTGGATCCCGTTCCTGTGACAACCGCCACACCTTTTGCCTGGCCGCCGCCGTTTCCAGCACTCTCTTTGTTGGCGCTTGGCATGACCACTTGCACAGTTACAACGTATTTCCCTGACACATCGTCAAAGTCAATGCCGGCCCCTGCGACGATTGCCATCGTATCTAGCTCGCGGTGGTTCCAGCATCCGTTACATACCAGCGTCAGCATTAAGAGCACTAGAGCAAGTAATAACCTGCATCCGCTAGTTCTCATTGCCCTTCCTTTCCCTTCGCTCGGATCCCGCGCTTGGGAGGGGCGCGTTCCCCCGCCTGATCCGATCCTTGGCGTCGATGTACTCAGGCCTCTTGCGCATCCACCAGAGAGGGGCCCTAAGCAACATGTCACCCAAACCACTAGTTGATGACGGTGCTATGGGGAACAGATAGGGTACTCCGAAGGAGCGAAGACACGCGAAATGGATCAGAATGAACAGGAACCCAAAGGTCAGCCCAACAATGCCCAAGATGGCTGTGAGAAACAGAAGGATCAGCCTCATGAACGTCATCACCTCGGCCATGTATGGCACAACAAAGGACGTGATAGCCGTGAGTGCAACGACCATTACTACCGGTGCGCCGACCAGCCCAGAGGAGATGGCCGCCTGACCGAGGACGAGGCCACCCACAATGCTCGCCGATTGCCCAAATTGCCTCGGCATTCGCAGTCCAGCCTCTCTGATGATCTCAAATATCAAGCCCATAATAAGGACCTCAAACACCCCCGGAAAAGGGGAGCCCTCGCGGGTAGCGGCAATGGTGATCAGTAGGGGGGTCGGAATCAGCTCCTGATGATATGCAGTAAGAGCGATGTAAAATGATGGCGCGGCAATGCTTAGAAAGAAGGATAGGTACCGGAACCAGCGAATGAGCGATGCGTACAGAGGCCTATAGGAGTAGTCATCAGGTCTCTGAAACCACTCGACGAGCAGAGCTGGAACGGTTAAAGACTCGGGGTTGCCATCCACCAAGATGGCAGCTCTGCCTTCTAGCAGTTTCCCGGAAACTACGTCAGGGCGTTCTGTGAATGAGATGGTTGGGAACGGTGAAAATGGGTTGTCCTCTATGAACGCTTCAATGTAGCCAGATGCCAGAATGCTATCTGTATCGATGCGCTTTAGCCTAGCGCTGATCTCCCTAATCAGACTGTCGCTGGCTAGATCACGAATATAGCAGACACACACCTTGGTCTTGCTTCTTTCACCCACCACTACCTGATGGAAGACAAGATCCTTGTCTCTGATCACCTGTCTGAGCAGGGACATATTGGTCTTGATGTCTTCAACGAATGCTCTCTGTGGCCCACGCACGCCGACCTCATTGTTCGGCTGGCCGATACTCCGCTTCTCATAACCCGCGGTATCAAGTGCCAGTCCCATCGCAACCTGATCTGCCAGGAAGACCGTGTTCCCCTCGAGCAGACAAGATGTCAACGTACGGAGGTCATGGACTTCACTAAAGCTTCCAACGCTAAAGACTGTCGCAACTAGACCCGACACTTCTCGGCTTGAATTGATCGTGCGCTTTTTAGCGAGAAGCGGATTTAGGACACACTCATTGATGCGGTTCTGATCAACGAGACCATCGATATATACGATGGCCCAATCTCGTCTAGGATCATCTTCGTCATGCGACTTCCGCACCGCCAGATCCGTGGTTTCTCCAAGTGCTTGCCGAATGGCCTTGAGATTTACCTCAAGGCGGTCTGAGAGATCCTCTTCTGTGGATGCCGGTGGGTTAGCTTCCCGGTTCAATTTGCCCGCGCGTGCTCTCAGATAGCCCAGTTTCCGGGATAGCATCCGTATCATCACACTGACCTCCAGTGATGAGTAGACATATAGTGACATGGGTCACTGTTCTATTGTTGCCACCTTGTGGTTGGATCCATACTGCTAGCAGTAGCTGTGGCCAAAGCGACCGCTTCCCCTTATGATGAATACCAACCAGGTGGCGCACGACTCAGCCTAGGAAGTGGCCAACCTGCGGGGTATCTGATCACCAGCGACCAGACGATGCTCGCTTGCTGCAAGAAGATCACTACCCACAACGTCGAGACCGAACAAGAACGCGTGGACAGAGCTCAGACTGACGAGCCACAAGCTGGCCTAGGGGCTGCAGGACTCGGTCAACTGATTCCGCGTTTGACACCAATGAACAACCCGAGGCCACTGGACGATTCTCATCCTTGGTGTGGCAGCTCGACCAACAGGCTCAAGGGTTGTCCCGGGAGATGCAGAAGTTCAAGATATAGTAACTCAGACGAAAGCGCCCCAGAGCATTCGCTTTGGGGCGCTTTCGCATTCAATGCATATGACCGAAACTACTGCGGGCTGCTGGCTGTGGGCTGTTGGCTCGTCTTCTCATCCAGCTGCTTGATTAACTGTTCCAGTTGCTCCATGGCCTTGCCATATTCGGTCCAGTTGCCCTTCTGCATCTGTTCCTTGGCGCGGTTGTACTGCTCGACCACCTGCCCGATCACCTCAGTGACCGTCCCGGGGGTACTTGGTGTAGCGGGTGTGGCACCGGGGGTTGGCGTTCCAGCAGGTTTTCCGGGCTGCGCGACTCCGAAGACTTTGGCTAGCGCCTGCTCAAGGGTCTCCTCCATGGCTAGGCGGCTTTCATAGGCG
>CAYOCI010000136.1:0-4302 GCA_964402415.1 uncultured Clostridia bacterium | reverse complement strand
CAGTAAGGCACAGTATCCCTTCTTGGTCAAAAAGGTCGCCTCGTTGGGATGTTTAAGCGTCACAGTCAGTTGGCGGAGGCCCGGATCTAGAGCCCAATCAGCCTTACTGAGCAGGTGATAGTCCGGCTCACACTCTGAACGTATATGGTGGAGAAGATTATCCCACAGTATCCGAGTGAACTGCTCAGTAAGAGCTACCGGACCAAGTGGGTATTGTGCGAGCGAGATCGTAACCGCTCCGGATAGCACAGTGGTCAGTTCCCGCCCGACCTGCTCCAACTGCTCCCAAGTCAGCAGATGATCACAAGCACATTCAAGGCGCCACTCCCGAGCTGCGCGGTGTACCTGGACCCGTTCGATGGCAACGCCTTCACCTAGCTTCTCTTCCAACAAACGACGAAACTCAGCCAACGGCTGAGCCTGCTCCATACGTTGCAGGGCGTACAGCGAAGACATGTTGTCTGCACCTCCGTCCAAGATAGTTGCTCGATGCCTGCAACCCGCAGCCCACAGCACGGGTACGAGCCCTGATCGAGGCTAGCAGGTAGTCCAGCAGTCAAGCCGTTCTGCGCCTCCATCAGACAGGCATGGCAACAAAACCTGTGCTTCTCTATTTCGATCTGGCAGCTTGCGAGTCCTGCATTCCGTACATGGCAAACGCGCCCTACCTAGGCGCGTTCTTCAACAGATCGATCAAGAGCAAGCCTCTCGGCCATCAGTTCCGCTGCGGACCCTTCACCAGCTTCTCAACTTCCGACATCACAGCCGCGACAAAATCCTCTTCTCTGACGGTACCGATGGGCTGTCCATGGCGGAATAGCATCCCTTGGCCCCGTCCAGCCGCAAGACCGATATCAGCGTCTCGCGCCTCACCCGGACCGTTCACCACACAACCCATGACTGCGACCTTGATTGGCGCACGCACGCGCTTAAGCCGCTGCTCTACCTCAGTTGCCACGCGCGCCAAATCCACCTGGCAGCGACCGCAGGTTGGGCAGGAGACCAACGTGGCACCGCTCTGTCGGAGTCCCAGGGACTGCAAGATAGCAAAAGCCGTCTCCACTTCGACCACTGGATCGCCAGTCAATGAGACCCTGAGAGTGTCGCCTAAGCCCTGGCTGAGTAAGATCCCCAAGCCAACACTGGAGCGAACAACGCCAGTGCCTGGGGGTCCAGCCTCGGTAATACCGATGTGGAGTGGGTAATCGGTGCTCCCGGCAAGCAACCGATAAGCATCGACTGTGGTGGTAACATCCGAAGCCTTCAACGAGACAATCACGTCATCAAAATTCAGTTCCTGAAGGATACGCACATGCCCCATGGCACTGGCCACCATCGCTTCAGCGCTGGGGTGACCATACTGAGCAAGAATCTCCTTTTCCAGCGAACCTCCATTTACTCCGATACGGATGGGGACCGAGCGTTCTCTGGCTGCCTGAACAACCTTGATGACACGTTCTTGGCTGCCGATATTGCCGGGGTTGATACGGAGCTTGTCCACGCCCTGTTCTAGTGCTGTGAGGGCAAGCCGATAGTCGAAGTGGATATCCGCCACCAAGGGAATGCGGATCCCACGCTTGATCACACCCAGCGCTTGGGCTGCCTCCATGTCCGGCACGGCGACGCGGGCTATCTCGCAACCCGCATCCTCAAGCCGCTTGATCTGGGCTATGGTAGCTGCGGCATCCCTGGTGTCTGTATTGGTCATGGACTGCACCACGATAGGGGCGTTCCCACCGATGGTCACGCCCCCAACCTGAACAGCCCTGCGTTCTGGCCGTTTCCACATCATCGATCATACCGCCTTTGACGAGGCGATCATCACTGATCGTCTCTCATCTCATTGGGAACCACGCTTCTATGGCAGCTTCGCGCCGCTGATCAACCTCATGATATCCTTGTAAGTTACCACACCGATCAGAAGCAGGAGAATTACAAACCCGACGAAGTGGATGAACCCCTCCTTCTTCGGATCCACTGGTCTCCCCCGTACCAGTTCAATGAAGGTGAAGAGCAGTCGCCCTCCGTCGAGTGCCGGAAACGGCAGCAGGTTAAGGAAACCCAGGTTGATACTAAGAAACGCTGCCAGCCATAGTAGATTGACGAGCCCAACGCGAGCCACCTCTCCTACTAGGCTGATAATCCCAACGGGCCCAGCTACATCGGGGGCACTGCGTTGAACAATGGCTTGCCACAGTCCACCAACCATCATCTGTGTGACGGTAATCGTCTGTTGGAAGCCAAGTTTGATGCTCTGCAACAGGTCAAACTTTTCTAGAGCGCCCGCAATACCAATGACGCCGCGCTTGCCTTCGGCATCTAGTTGGGGCGTGACTGCGATGGTCTTTGTCTCGCTCCCACGTTGGAGCGAGAAGACCAGATTGCGGTTAGGGGCGGCGTTGATCAGGGTTACAACTTCGCTCCACTGGCTGACGATCTGTCCATCAATGGCCAAGACCCGATCGCCCGCCGTGATCCCGGCTTTCTCTGCCGGCTGCCCAGGTAAGACTTCGCCAATGAGGGTTGACTCACTGGGGACCCCCATGAGCATGAAGACCATGATAAAGAGCAGGATGGCCAACGCGAAGTTTGATAGGGGGCCAGCTGCCAAGATCGCCATGCGTGCCCCTATGGGACGCTTATCAAAGCCTCGTGGATCATCTTCATCCCCCGGTTCCTCTCCCGCCATGCGGACAAACCCGCCGATTGGGAGCAATCTCAGGCTATAGGCGGTCTCACCGCGGGTCACACTGATCAGCTTAGGACCCATTCCCATGGCGAACTCGTGTACCCTCACCCCAGATAGCTTTGCTATGGTAAAGTGACCAAGCTCATGGATAAAGACGAGACCGCCGAATACCAGTACGAAAGAGACAAAGGTTAACACAGAGTTCACCCTTTCTGCTATAGCTCCTGGATCGTCTCTTCTGCCCTGCGCCGTCCCCAAAGGTCGGCTTCCAAGACGGCTTCGAGCGTATTGGCCGGTGCAGCAGAGTGTCTTGCCACCACAGTCCCAACCAGCTCGGTAATGGCCGTAAACGAGATCTGACCGTTCAGGAAGGCGGCGACTGCTACCTCATTGGCTGCGTTTAGGACTGTGGACGCTGTTCCACCCATTTCCATCGCTTGGTAAGCTAGGGCTAAGGCGGGAAAGCGTACGTGGTCAGGTTCAGCGAAGTCAAGCCTTCCAACTTGGGATAAGGACAACCTCTCACCAGGCGAAGACAGGCGCTCTGGGTAGGTCAGCGCATACTGGATAGGTAGGCGCATATCGGTAGGTCCCAACTGGGCTAGAATCGAACCATCCACGAACTCGACCATCGAGTGCACAATGCTCTGAGGGTGAATAATCACTTTGATCTGCTGCGGCTTGAGATCAAATAGCCAACGTGCTTCGATGACTTCAAGACCTTTATTCATCATTGTGGCGGAGTCAATGGTGATTTTCGGCCCCATCCTCCATCGTGGATGACGAAGCGCCTGCTCGACCGTCACCGCCTCGAACTCATCAAGTGAGAGTCGCCAAAACGGGCCACCTGATGCAGTCAGAGTGATCGAGTCGAGCCCGCGGTGAGAGCCCTGCAAACACTGGAAGATTGCTGAATGCTCACTATCGACAGGGATCATGCTCGCTTGGAACTTGCGCGCCGTGGCCACGACCAGTTCGCCACCAGCGACTAGGGTCTCCTTGTTCGCCAGAGCGACGGTTTTCCCCGACTGCAGTGCTGCTATGGTCGGCTCGAGTCCGACCATACCGACGAGCGCATTGACGACAATGTCGAGGTCGTCGCGGCTGGCAATCTCCTTGAGTCCATCCATGCCGTCGAGTACACGTACCGTTCCCGCTGTACGGGCACGAACGGTCTCTGCTTTGCTGGATTCCCACACCGCCACAACCTGTGGACGGAAGCGGGCAATCTGTTCACACAATAAGTCTATGCTGCTATGTACCGCCAAAGCCACAACCGTGAATTTTTCTGGGTGTTGCGCGATGACATCCAAAGTTTGGCGACCGATCGAGCCGGTCGAGCCTAAGATGGCAACGGCCTTACGTCCACCTACCATCATCTGCCTCCTATCAATCAAGCGTCTGCTACAGCGGTTCGGAGCTTTCGTCGATATACGGATTATTCGCCTCTGCTCTATGCAGACCGCGGGACGGGGCCAAATTTTGCGGCAACGCTGTGAAGATCAGAACTGTTTCCGCAGACGCTGGAATAAGGACAGACAGATCTCTGATCTATTGACCCAGAGTGAGAAGCACGTACAGGTACGCGATGACAGCCAGATACGAGTCGAAAC
>CAYOCI010000135.1:432-4366 GCA_964402415.1 uncultured Clostridia bacterium | reverse complement strand
CGACTATGTCGGCATGGCTTCTTTTCATACGCTGTTCAGTTCTCAAGGATCAACTTCATCTTGCCTGCCGTTCACCGGCGGAACACTATCGTATCACGTTTAGTCGCTACGATGCAAGCGGTAGTTTTTGCTACAACCCCGTTGCTTATTCGTCAACGTGACTTTCGTTGTGCTCAATGCCCAACGGCGCTCACACATCATAGCATCGATCAACAAGCTCTGTCAACAGAGCGGGCGAAGTCTTAACACTCAGATGAACGGCGAAGTGCCGCCAGCGCTGAGCACAAAAGCGTACGCTTCCTCTTATCTATCTTCAGTAAAGAGTTTACCGCCAGCAAAATATGCGATAGAATCTCCATTAGAATGATGCGGCAATGCCGCACAAATAGAGGATGCAGATCGCCGCCAACGGCGTGCGACTGCGGGGAGTGTTAACAAATGAAAGCAAAAAAGAAACCAATGATACAGAGACGCAGCCGAGGTTTCCTTGTGCTCTTCTCCTTTCTATACATACTGCTAACGACCCGCTTATTCTGGCTGCAATTTGTCCAAAGTCCAACACTCAATGCCATGGCGGCGCAGCAGTGGGAGAGTGACAACCCGATCGAAGCCAAGCGCGGGATGATCTACGATCGAAATGGAAAAGAGCTGGCCGTCAGTGCCAGTGTTCCCACTCTGGTTGCGGTACCCAGTGAGATCACCGATGCTCAGGAGACGGCAGCCAAGATCGCCCCGATCCTTGAGATGCCTGTCAACGAGGTCGTGGAGATCCTGACCGCCAAACGCGGGCAGATCAATGTAAAACGCAAACTCGAGCCTGCCGATGCCGACGCGATTCGCGGCATGGACCTTGACGGTTTATATTTCATCGAAGAGAGCAAACGCTTTTATCCCAAGCAGAACCTTGCGTCTCATGTGCTAGGTTTCGCAGGTACAGAAAACCATGGACTTGAGGGGATCGAGCTTTATTACGATGAGATGCTTACAGGAAAATCGGGCAGCACTCCCCTAACCCCCGATCCCATCCACCGAAACGAGGTGGATCCGGCTGAAGACGGCTACGCCATGTATCTCACCATTGATGAAGTGATTCAGCACATCGTCGAACGTGAGCTGGAGATCGCAATGAAGGAGAATAACGCTGTCGGAGCGTCAGCTATTGTCATGGATCCCCACACAGGTGAGATATTGGCCATGGCAAATAAGCCAGACTACAATCCCAACAGTTTTGGCGATTACCCTGCAGAGCGTTGGCGAAACAAGACAGTCAGTGATGCATTTGAGCCAGGGTCTACCTTCAAGATCGTGACGGCATCCACGGGCCTCGAAGAACACAAGGTCACCGAAGGCGATATCTTCAATGATGAGGGCAGTATCACCGTCAATGGGACGCGCATCAACAACTGGAGTTGGGAGAAACACCCAAACGAAACGTTCAAAGACGCTGTCAGACGTTCATGCAATACCGTTTTTGTTGCCGTTGGTCAGCGCTTAGGTAAGGAGACGCTATTCCGCTACCTAGATCGCTTTGGTTTTGGTCAGCCCACCGGGATCGATTACCCTGGTGAAGCAACCGGCATCATGTTTGGCCTTGATCAGGTCGGACCAGTGGAGTTGGCAACGACCGCTTTTGGGCAGGGTCCCTCGGTAACACCCATCCAGCAGATCGTCGGCGTGAGCGCGGTGGCTAACGGTGGGAAACTCATGAAACCCTTCCTGGCCAAGGAGTTTCGCAGTTCAGATGGACAGATCATCAAGAAGACAGAACCTCAGGTCCAGCGACAGGTGATATCCGAAGAGACCTCAAGACGGATGCGCGATATTCTGGCCTACGTTATCAACGCTGAAGACTCAAAGGGAAGCTCAAAGGACTACCTTCTGGCAGGCAAGACCGGGACGGCTCAGAAGCCAAAGATCGGCGGGGGCTATGACGCCGATAAATATGTAGCCTCCACCATCGGTTTTGCGCCAGCGGACAAACCGCGGATTGCTCTGTATGTGTACATCGACACACCGCAGGGCCCCAAGGGCTACTATGGCGGGCAGGTAGCTGCCCCTGTTTTCAAGAGGATGATGGAAGGCATTTTGGAGTACCTTGAAGAACCGCGGCTGACTGCAAAGCCGAGCCAACAGGTGGATATGATCAGAGTACCAAACCTGGTCGGAAAGCCAACAACAGAGGCACAGAAGAGCCTCGAGACCAACAAGCTTAAGCCACTGACCAACGCGCAGGGAGATAAGGTGGTGGCGCAATACCCCGCGGCTGATACACTGGTCGCACCAGGGCAGGCTGTCACTCTATACGTCGGCAACAGCAAGCAGAGTAACCCCAGCGCAGTGATGATGCCGAACTTCCTGGGCAAGTCGATGCGAGAGGTGGGCGAGATTGCGGGCCAATTAGGGTTTACAGTCAATATCATCGGCAGTGGTGCAGCGTATGAGCAGAGCGCCAAACCTGGGGACCTGCTCGACCTCGGCACCATTATCACGGTGAAATTCAAGTCGGCTACAACTCCGTAGGCGTTCTGGTGGTATTCGGCACATGCCAGATCATGTGGAGGGAGTATCCTATGAATGAAGCTAACCTAGCCGCATCCCCAAGACCAGCAGTGCGCCTAAACAGTTTTCATCTCAAGACCATTGCCTGTTTGACCATGCTTATCGACCATATCGGCGCAATCTTCTTTCCCACGGTCTATATTCTCCGGATCATTGGACGACTTGCGTTCCCTATCTTCGCCTGGATGATCACAAACGGCTACCAGCATACCAGCAACCGCGTGAAGTACTTCACGCGACTCAGCTTGTTTGCGTTGATCTCGCAACTGCCTTTTGCATTGGCTTTTCATAGGGATCTCTTTGGGAATCTGAACATCTTTTTTACTCTGGCAATGGGCCTGGGAGCCATCCACTGCTATGAGATTATCGAAGCACGACAGTGGAAGGCAGCCGCCGTCCTCGGGATTGCCTTCGCTGCGGAACTGCTTAATACGGACTATGGACTGTATGGGGTAGTGACGATTGTTTTGTTCTGGATCTATCGTCAGGATTTCAGCAGCTTGGTCAAAATGCAGGTCTTCATCAATGCTGCCATGGCTCTGCCCGCAATCCTAGTTGCAGTCACAGGAGACTGGTCAGCGCTCTTGGGCGCGATGCAGGCGGTTTCGCTGCTGTCACTGCTGCTGATTCGTCAGTACAACGGTGAGCTGGGGCCAAAGGTCAAGTATGCGTTTTACGCTTTCTACCCAGGACACTTGCTGGTGCTGCATCTGTTCGAGAGGACGTTGCGTTAGGCTTGTCTATGGGCCAATAAGCGAAGGCATCCTCCGAACAGAGGATGCCTTTGCTTATGCGTCATGGATGGCAGTTCAGCGCGAAGCGTGCAGCTGCTTGACGTGGCGGTCATAGATGACGATACTGCCAGCCACTGAGACGTTGAAACTCCGGTCTCCGTGAAGCCTGATGACATCCTGACAATGCGCCAGCGCCTCTTTGCTTAACCCATTGTCCTCTGCCCCGAGCAGATAACAGGCTTGCCTCGGATGGTGATAGTCTTCGAGACTGATCGCCGTCTCCGTTATCTCGATACCCACAAGCCGACAATTGTATGGTCTGTGTTCATTGAAGTCAGCGAAGTCGCGGTAACTAAACACGGGCATGTGCTTGAAGCATTTCAAGGAGTCGGCTTGATGCCTCTTGAAACGCTCACCGATGGTGAACAAAAAATCTGCATCGAGAATCTGTGCGGTGCGGAAAAGAGTCCAATAATTCGTCTCTGTTTTCCCGTTCTCAATACCGATTCCGTAATAACCTATATCCCTCATATCCTTGACTTTCACCTCTCGTGGGCAGTCTCGCTTTTTGTATTGTATTATGCTGTCAACACACCGTCAACCGGCTGGAGTTCTATATGATGCAGTAACAGCGGCGGATT
>CAYOCI010000135.1:0-422 GCA_964402415.1 uncultured Clostridia bacterium | reverse complement strand
AGAGTGTATGCGTATCTGGCGGTGCCCACTCTCCGAGACGCTGAGTGGCGTGCTGTGGCAAAACAAGGTCTTACAGCAGAGTTGGTTGTAGGGGGCTGCTCCGGGCGTGGCTGCGAGGCAACATGCCCACGCCCACCGTAGTCACAACTAGCGCCGGACAGGCGCGGTGTCGCCGGCGACCTGTGTAGGTCGCGAGAGACAGTTGCGACGAGGGATGGGCGGTTGTTCTATAGCTAGCATGCGCGCCCGGGTTACCCAGAAACGAAAAGGTACGGCGGGCGCAGCAGAGCGGCGCCCCTACATGATGGTTGGCTGTTAACCGACAATGATCTCGCATGCCTAGCTAGCAGGACATTGCATGAAAAGGACAACCCGATTTCGTCCCGCAGTGGCTACTCTCCCAGGGCGCCATTCGGCGCTTC
>CAYOCI010000134.1:0-4440 GCA_964402415.1 uncultured Clostridia bacterium | reverse complement strand
ATCGTGCCAAGCTAGTGGATGAGTTCCGCAACGAGATCTCATCGGTCCTAGTCGGCAGCGAGCTATGGGAAGGGGTGGATGTTCCAGGCGAGGCGCTCTCCCAGGTGATCATTGCTTCCCTTCCCTTCCCGCGCCACGATCCTTTGATCGAGGCGCGCCGGCGGGACGCTCGGGCAGACGGACTCGACCCCTTCACCGTCATCGACGTTCCGACCATGCTGATCAAGCTCAGGCAGGGGTTCGGTCGACTGATCCGTACCGCCTCAGATCGCGGTCTGATCAGTGTGCTGGATAGCCGCCCCGGAACCGATACCCGTCAGCTGATCCTAGAAGCCGTGCCAAAAGGGGTTACTGTCACGGACGACCTGGGTACTCTCGCTGCGAGCTTATCCCTTAAGTGAGAGGTTCGGCTAGGTGCAGGATTGCTACGGTCTCTTTTGGCAGCCTATCAGCGTATAGACAGACCTTCCCCTAGTGGTCAGGCCATAGGCCTGACCACTGCTTTATTTCCACTCACCGTATTTTCTATTGACGAAGGTTATTAGTAGTGGCATAATTCTGATAGGACAGCCGAAGTGGGAAAATTATGTTAAGGAGGAAAAGTGATGAAGAGACCGCTGACGTCCCTCGTAGTTCTGCTTCTCGTTTTATCCATCGGCCTAACCGCCTGTACATCCCAGCCGTCAGCTACTCCTGCCCCTACCACCAAACCTCAGTCAGCAGAATACTCCGTTGTCTACTCCGGTGAAGTCACCACCATGAACTACCTCGTTACCAGTACCGAGATCGAGTTTGCCGTCGCCGCCAACACCGTTGATGGCTTGGTCGAACACAACAACTATGGTGTGATCCAAGGAGCCCTGGCTAAAGAATGGAAACACAACGACGACTACACGGTCTGGACCTTCAAGATCCGCGAAGGCGTCAAGTGGTATACTTGGGATGGCAAGGAGTACGGCGAGGTCACCGCTCAAGACTGGCTGGACGCCGCAAAGTACATCCTTACCAAGACCAACGCCTCAAAGACCGCCAACATGATCTACAACAACGTCGTTGGTGCCGCCGACTATTACAACGGCAAAACCACGGACTTCTCCAAGGTTGGGATCAAAGCCGTGGACAAATACACCCTTGAGTATACCGTGAACCGCCCTATCGCGTATTTCCTCACTTACCTAACCTTTAACCCCTATCTCCCCGCCAGTGGCAAGTTCCTAGCTGAGGTCGGCGACCGCTTCGGGACCACGCATCAGACCCTGCTCGCCAATGGCGCCTATATCCTCAAGGACTTCCAGCCCCAGGTTCAACGCGTCTATGCGAAGAATGAGAACTACTGGGATAGGGCCAACGTGTTTATCCCGAAGCTGGTCTACAAGTACAACAAGGAAGCATCCACACTGGGACCTGAGCTCTTCGCCCGCGGCGAGATTAGTTCGGCGTCGATCCCCATTGCCACAGCCGAGCAGTGGCTGAAGGATCCTGTGAAGAAGAACCTGATTCGCCCAGCCACCACCAGCTTCTACACGTACTTCTATGCCTTCAACTTCGAACCCAAGTTTGACAAGAAGCACGAACCTGATAACTGGGCTAAGGCGGTTAATAACGCCAACTTCCGCAAGTCCATCTTCCATGCCTTAGATCGTAAGGTAGCGATGATCACCGCTGAGACCTACAAACCAGAGCGCAGGATCAGCAACACACTTAACCCCAATAATCTCCTCACTGTGGGTGGAACCGACTACACTCAGATTGGTGAACTGGCCAAGTTCGCAAACACAGACTCCTTTGACAAGGTCAAGGCGATCGAATATCGCGATAAGGCCAAGCAAGAGCTAGCAGGCAGGGCCACCTTCCCGATCAAGGTTCTGATGCCATACAACACAGGCAGTACTGATTGGACCAACCGAGTCCAGGTGGTGGAGCAGCAGCTCGAGAACCTTCTGGGTAAGGACTATATCGACATCATCGCTGAAGGCTACCCCCCCACCGGCTTCCTCGACGCGACCCGCCGTTCTGGTAACTACGCACTCCAAGAGTGCAACGCTGGACCTACCTATGCAGATCCGCTCTGTCTCCTCGAACCATTCTTACCACCAGCGGCTTCCGTCTACAACAAGCCCTTCCTCGCAACCGAGTACATCGAGGCGAATGGCAAGTCAAAGCTCGTAAACCTGGTCGACGCCGCCAATGCTGAGGTCATCGATATGAAGAAGCGTTACGAGCTCTTCGCCAAGGCCGAGGCATTCATGATTGGTGAAGCACTGCTGATCCCCTACGGGATCGGTGGCGGTGGTTACGTTGGATCCAGGATTAACCCCTTCACCGCTCCTTACGCTCCGTTTGGAATCTCCTACCTGAAGTTCAAATGGCAGAAGGTCGAGGAGAAACCCATGACCACCGAGCAGTTTGAGGCGGCACAGCTCACATGGCAGAAAGAGCGCGCCGAAGCGCTGAAGAAGGCTGGACAATAGACTAACGCTAAGGACCACCCCAAGCGGCGCTGCTTGGGGTGGTCCTTCTGTGAATCCATGACCAGATATGAGCGGTAGACCAGTGTGTGTGGGCATAACTGTAGGAGAATGACGATTGGCTGGTGAATGATCTCTACAACCAGCGTTACTTTGAAAGGAGTGTCCACCCGTGAGCAACGTATCCCCGAAGGTCGCCACGTTCCTGATGTTCACTGGCCAAGCCGAGGAAGCGATGGACCTCTATACATCCCTGTTTAAGGACTCCCGGATCCTCAGCATTACCCGCTACGGTGCCAACCAGGGTAGCAAAGAAGGCACTGTCATGGAAGCCACCTTCTCACTTAGTGGACAAGTCTTCATGGCAATCGATAGCCCCCCTATGCATGCATTCACATTTACCCCCTCTATCTCTCTGTGGGTCAACTGTGACAGCGAGGATGAGGTTGACCGCGTCTTCGCTCGCCTCGCTGAAGGCGGTATAGAGCTAATGCCGCTTCAGGAGTATCCTTTTAGTAAGAGATACGGCTGGGTCCAGGATCGTTATGGTGTATCATGGCAGTTGACTGTCCCTAGATAGGATAAGCAACGTCAGATGGGGGTCAGGCCTCGTTCTTCTCGGCTATAGTCAAAACCGTGAAGAGCGAGGCCTGATCCATTTCCCTACTTCATGACCAGATACGAAATGTAGACCAGCGCAGGTGGGATGCTGATCAGGGCGAGACCGCGCTTGGCGGAGCTCCAATCCTTCATGCCCGAGAAGAGATGGTAACCTGCCAGAGCGATCCAGACGACGAGGGCGGCGTAGTTGACAGCCGGATAGCTGTTGCGCAGGCCAACGACCAGGGCCATGGCGGTAAGAGGTGCCAGCAAGGAGAGCAGATCGACAGCGTTATGGCGCCAGGTCAGCTCTTCGGCTCTGCTGGTCGATAGGCGACGCAGCACCAATGGAGCGATCAGAACCGCGAGGATCACCTCTGGTAGGATGTAGGTAATATTGTAAACCATCGAATAGGCGACCACAGTACTCCCCTCGGGAGTGTAGGCAGCGAAGAAGACGATACCAGAGACAACATGCATGAACCAGCGTGCCAACCCACCTGCCACCATGCCGACCAGCGGCTTATCCTTGAAGAACCCCGCCAGACCGATGGCACCGAAAGCCAACGGATAGTCGAGCAACATCTGGGCCGGATGGACGATGGTGGCGTCCATCAGGCTGATCAGACCAAGCAGGGCACCCGATACAATACCGGGTCCCGCTCCCCAACGCAACGCACAGATATAGATCGGCAGCATCTCCAGGGAGACTGAACCCCCCTGAGGCATCTTGCCCACTCGATAGAGACTGAGCACCCAGGCAAAGGCCGCCATGACTGCGATCTCGGCGAACATTTGCAAACGTTTGTTACGCATACTCTCTCCTCCTCTGTACTAGTATTCGCACCAAACTAAGGAAGCCCATGCTTCCATAAGGATGCATGGGCGATGAGATCGCTTGCTTCCCTACGCTGGTTGTAAGCCAGATCAGGTTCAAGGGGTCAGGACCTTCCAGTCCTATCTCATCCCGGTACTACGGGCTCCCCCAGCTTGGTATCGAATTGTTCTACAAGAATGTTGTAACACGGATTCAACAGGAATGCAATGGGGTAACGAGATACTACCTGTCTGCGCAGCATGGCTACTACGACTTAGCCACCATCCCTGGTTGTAGTCGCGGCCATGCTACGACTGATATTTACGTGCTCTGTCTTGGATGCCAAGGAATTGGACCTACAGCCGTAGAACCTCCCTGTAAGAATACTCCGAAAGGTGGTTTGTCTATGCGGGTAGCTGTTGCTGAGTTTTCTCACGAAACCTGTACCTTCTGTCCTGACCCGACCACAATTGCGAGCCTCGAGCCCTACGTCCGCCGCGGCCAGGCGGTCCTCGAGAAAAACCGTGGCATCCCTACCTACATCAATGGCTTCAT
>CAYOCI010000133.1:0-4621 GCA_964402415.1 uncultured Clostridia bacterium | reverse complement strand
CAGTTATGATGAACTTTACAGTTGCCCGATCAAGGGATAAGATGGACATACAGAAGAATGCTTAACTGAGGAGGTCATCTCATGTACCGTGATCTACCCTACAATCAACTCACACAAGAGGCTCTGGCCCAGCTCCCGAAAGGCGCATTCCTGACAGTCCAAGATGGTGATCACAAGAACACGATGACCATCGGGTGGGGCTCGATCGGTTACATCTGGCAGAAACCAATCTTTATGGTCGCAGTGCGCTACTCTCGCCACACCTACGCTCTACTGGAGAAGGCCCGTGAGTTCACCGTCAGCTTCCCCATCCGAGTAGATCTGAGCAAAGCACTAGCTCTCTGCGGAGCCAAGTCCGGACGCGACATGGACAAGATCGCCGCTGCCGGCCTGACCCTTAAGCCCGGAAAGGTGCTCAAGACCCCGATCATCGACGACTGCAGCCTTCACTACGAATGCAGGGTTGTTTACCAACAAGCCATGGAACCGGGGACCCTCGATCACGAGATCCGCAGTCGATCATACAGCAAGGGGGATTTCCACGTCCTCTACTATGGGGAGATCGTTGCCTGCTACGTGAAAGAATAGTCCGGTACACTCTCAGCTACTGCGCCACCGAATCACACCACTTTTACTTTACCTTGATCAGCCAACGCGAGGCAAGATATTTTTGTTGGCGAAACATACCAGAACCGTGCCATGAGGCACGGTTCTGGTATGTTCCAACGTCTTGCCGACAACTCATCTCACTATGCCGACCAAAGCGGCTGGTCGTTGCGAACTAACGTATTGATCAATCCGTTGACCGCAATCCGTGATGGGCACGGGCAACCTGATAAGCGACTAGCGTTGCAGCGGCTGCGACATTGAGTGACTCGACCCTGTTGGCCATGGGAATACTAATGATTGTATCGGTGAGCTGGGCGGTTTGTTCCGAAATACCAGTTGCCTCATTGCCCAGGACATAAACCGTAGACCGCTTCGGCTGATGGGTGAACAGATCGGCTTGGCCACCTGCTGTGAGTGAACAAACGTCCACTCCGGCGTCTCTAAGCTCTTTAAGGGCCGCCGGCAGTTCGTCACAGTTGATGATTGTGGTCTTGAAGACTGTCCCCGCAGATGCCTTTAGGACGAGTGGCTGGTTGATGCTCGGGCATCCCTTCTTGGGAACGATCAACCCATCCACGCCGCTTGCCGCCACGGAACGAATGATCATGCCTACGTTCTCCACTGTGGTCACTCCATCGAGCGCTATCAGGGCAAAGCCTGGTTTGGCTTGCGCGATAAAGTCCGTGAGTGATGCATAGGATGGGGTGCGGATATCCGCTACGATTCCCTGATCCTGGTTCTTGTTTTTCGAAATACGTGAGATCCGCTCGGGCGAGGTGAACTCGACAGGGATCTTGCGCTGTTTCGCCATGGATGTGATCTGGTCAATGAGGTCGCCCTTAACCCTTTCGGCGATCAGGATTTTGGCGAACTCAACATCAGGACTGTCGGTCAAAATATCAAGAATCGTCTTCTTTCCATAGACGGTGAGGAACTGGCTGAAGTATTTTTTCTTGGCTAGGTATTCTGGTGAGTTTTCGTATTCCTTTGGCATTTGCGGTCCTCCTGTACATTCGTACTCCCGGTCAGTGCCTTCATGCTACCATGAAATGAGTCCCTAGTGGGGTAAGCCGAGGGATGCGGTTTCATCCTCTGTGGTGCTGCCAAAAGACGACATGGGGAACTAGGGCGGTAGAACGAGGTCGTTGATGATTGCCAGATACTCGCGTATGAGATAGCGGGGTAGCAGCGACCTCGGGGTCCTAGCGGCGATACCGTAGGGAATGAGGCCCTGGTCCTTGGCCAGTTGCTTCGCGCGAAAGAGATGAAAACTACTGGATATGATGGCGACTCGCGGCTGGCTCTTGCTCGATAGGTGGCGGATGATCACAGCGGAGAAAGCGATATTCTCGCGAGTGCTGGTCGATTGGTCCTCTCTGGCGATTCTACTTAGCTCAATTCCCGACGCTACGAGAAAACGTTCCATGGCTGCGGCCTCTGAGATGGTCTCATCGGGTCCTTGTCCTCCCGAGACCACGATCGGTACGGCAGGGTCATATAGGTAGTATAGACTGGTGTTGAGCCTCTCTTGCAGAACTTCGCGGGGTGTATCGCCATCTAGTCCTGCTCCAAGGATGAGAGCTGCGTCAACATCCGCGCTCGCATCTCCCGTCGATGCCCGGTAAATAAGCGTCATGACGATCAACAGCGACATAAGGAAGAGAACGATACCCAAAAACAACAGTCTGATGAAGCCATGATAGCAATGCTTACCTATCCGCACCGTCATCCTCCAACAGGCATTGGATTTCTGGAATCACAACCTAACTCTGGGTGCTATGTGGATTTCATGCATAGTACAACGATACGTGTCGATTATGTCAAGATTTAAGCGGCATCATCAGGGTGTTTTGAACCATACTAAGAACGTAACCCGCGAGAACGCATCTGAGGTTAAGAAGGATCTCGTTCTCGATGGGGAACAACAAACTATGTAGAAGGAGCTGATATAAATGGCACGTAATAGCAATCGCATTTTGGTTAAGGGGGCTGGTGGTGCTCTCGACCAGTTCAAGCAAGAAGTAGCTGCCGAGATCGGCATCCAGAACTACATGGCCAATGGCTATGGTGGCGACCTGCCTTCGAAGGTTAACGGCTCCGTTGGCGGCTATATGGTCAAGAAGATGATCGCTCTTGCAGAACAACAGCTGACCAGTCAGGGCACTGGAGTTGCTCAGCAGATCCCCGCCGTTCCTAAGGAGACCTACGGTGCGCAGGAACTAAGCGCCCAAAATCCGCTTCACTAAGCTCATCGATCTCAAGGATAGGGGAGCCGCAAGGCTCCCCTATTAGTGTTTCATATGAGGTGATAGCGCTTCTAATAGGCTCGGCTGTACCAGACGGTATGCTTGGCCTCTTTTCCACAACATAGACAGGTAGTTTTCTGAGTGGGAGGATTGAGCGGGATATTCCGCGCGGTGAACTTGGTGACCTCTTTCACCTTCGCCTCGCAAGCATTATCGCCGCACCAACCACCGAGAACCCAGCCCGCAAGCTCATTCTGAGCTTCAGCCTCAGCGATATGCTGCTCCAGATCGGCTATGCTCTCGATCTCGACGTGGGAATGGGTTTCGCGGAAGCGAAGGGCTTTTTGGTAGAGGTTACTCTGGATCTCGCCCAAGAGATTGCTCACAGCAACATCAATCTGATCGAGGCTGACCGGCGTCTTCTCGCCTGTGTCACGACGAGCGATAACGCACTGATTATTGTCAACATCGCGGGGACCGAGCTCCAAGCGGATGGGGACGCCGCGCATCTCCCACTCGTTGAACTTCCAGCCAGGGGTCTCATCACGAAGGTCCGTTCTAACGCGAACTCCAGCAGCCTTCAGTTGCTCGAAAACGGCGTCGAACTTGGGCATGACCTTTTCGCGGGTCTTGGCCGGACCGATGGGGATCATGATCACCTGTGTGGGAGCCACATTCGGCGGCATGACTAGACCGCGGTCGTCCCCATGGGCCATAATCAGCGCCCCGATCAAGCGGGTAGAAACGCCCCATGATGTGGTAAAGACATGCTTAAGCTGGTTATCCCGATCGAGGAACTTGATATCAAAGCCTCTGGCAAAGTTCTGTCCGAGATAATGGGATGTACCCGCCTGCAACGCCTTACCATCTTTCATCATCGCCTCGATCGAGTAAGTGTCGACCGCACCAGCGAAACGCTCAGACGGTGTCTTCTGTCCCGACCATATGGGAATGGCTAGCTCTGTCTCGACGAAATCGCGATAGATATCGAGGATGCGCATGGTCTCCTCGCGCGCATCAGCCTCATCGGCATGCGCGGTATGCCCCTCTTGCCAGAGGAATTCTGATGTGCGCAAGAAAGGCAGTGTCCGCTTTTCCCAGCGGATGACATTTGCCCATTGGTTGAGCAGCACCGGTAGATCACGATAGCTCTTGATCCATTGGCTGTACATATGCCCAAACATGGTCTCGGAGGTGGGACGAACTGCCAGGCGTTCTTCGAGCTTGTCACCGCCCGCTTCTGTCACCCAGGGGAGCTCAGGGTTGAAGCCTTCGACATGCTCCTTCTCCTTCTGAAAGAAGCTCTCCGGGATGAGTAGTGGGAAATAGGCGTTGCGATGCCCAGTCTCTTTAAAGCGGCGATCAAGACCTGCCTGGATACGCTCCCAGATCTCGTAGCCATCGGGCTTAAAGACGATGCAGCCACGAACGGGTGCGTAGTCCATCAGATCTGCCTTGCGGATCGTATCAATGTACCAGCGTGAGAAATCCTCGGATTGAGGGGTGATCTCCTGAACGAAGTTCTTCTTGTTGTCATCTGCCATACTGTGTTCACTCCTTGCAGTTGTGAGCCCAAAGGCTAAAGCCCAAAGGCCAGTGTGAGGTACCGGTAGAGCACACGGCATCTCGGCCTGACCTGGGCAAAGCCAAAGAACCAAAGATAGAATCTTGGGAAACCAAAATACCCCGCCCCTACGAATAGGGACGGGGCAATGAACCCGTGGTACCACCCTGATTGGTCTCACCAACCGAGACCCGCTCAAGTC
>CAYOCI010000132.1:0-4623 GCA_964402415.1 uncultured Clostridia bacterium | reverse complement strand
GGGACCTGGGGCCGGATGGATTGCGGCGGTCGGTAGTGGTCGTAGCTACCTCGGATCAGCCGGCTCTGGTTCGGCTGAAGGGGGCGTTTGTGGCAACTGCCATCGCGGAGTACTTCCGTGATCAGGGCATGGACGTGATGTTCCTTATGGACTCTGTTACTCGTTTTGCCATGGCCCAGCGTGAGGTGGGGCTGGCAGTGGGTGAGCCGCCTGCGACCCGGGGCTACACTCCCTCGGTCTTCGCCCTATTGCCACGCCTGCTCGAGCGCTCGGGTCGCTCCGAGAAGGGATCGATCACCGGCTTTTATACAGTCCTGGTGGACGGCGATGACACCAATGAGCCGATCACCGACGCTGTGCGTGGCATCCTCGATGGCCATATCGTGCTGTCGCGCAAGCTCGCCCATCAGGGACACTATCCAGCCATCGACATATTGGGAAGCATTAGTCGTCTGATGACCGAGATTGCGACCGAATCTCAGGTTAAGGCCGCCAATCGGTTGCGGTCGGTTTTGGCGACTTACGGCGAGGCAGAGGACCTGATCAATATCGGCGCTTATGTGGCGGGGAGCAATCCGCAGATCGACTACGCACGGACCATGATCGACCGTGTTAAGCAGTTTCTGAACCAGGGCGTCATGGAAGTAAGCCGCTACGAGGAGACAGCTGCCGCGCTGCGGACGATGTTTGATCGGTAGCTCGCTTGTCCCTTAGGTATGGCGACAATCCATACGGACGGATCGACAGGATTGTGCTCTACTTTGGCCCTCGGTCTCTGACCTTGGGACCCTTTCGATTGGTGATATGAGATGGCGCGCTTTCGGTTTCGCTTCGCAAAACTATTGGAGATTCGGGAGTACCACAAGCGCTCTGCCGAGGCAGCCTTCGGCGTGGCTCTGCACGAGTGGCAGGAGGCGCAGTCCCGGGCAGAGCAGTCAGGACGTTTGGCGAACGAGGCTCTCTCCAAGGCGACGCGGCCAGGCGTTTATTCCGTGTGGCAAGTAGGAGAAGGGCAGCGGTATGCCAAGATGCTGAGGGAGCGTTGGGAGCAGGATGCTCACCAGGCACGCATGATGAAAGGCAAGGCTGAGGAAGCAAGACGGCGTCTAGTTGAGGCTACGAGAGAGCATCAAGTTCTCGAGAGACTGCGCGCTAAGCACCTGGAGGCGCATGATGCTCAGGAGTTGGCCGATCAGCAGAAACTGCTCGATGATCTGAGCAATATCGGCTACGTCCGAGGCTTGCGCGAAATACCTGGAGACTGAGAAGGGGGGGCTAGGAGTGGCTGAGACCGATGCGGGAGCCAAATCCAATGCTCCGCGTCCAACGAGAACGCAGATGATCGGATATCTAATCGTGATTCCTCTGATCTTCACCACCTTGATGACCATCGTTCTCGGCGCATCGCTGGGGTTGTTCACCTTCGAGCCGCAGTTGCGGGCCTTGCAGAGCTTCGGTCACAGTGTTCCGTTGCTTGGGGCGGTGATCCCAGCCCCACAACCAAAGCCCGAAGACGTCCAACGCCTAGAACTCGACGAAGAGAAGGAAACGCTGGTTTCGGAGTGGGCGAAATTGGAGTCGGAGAAGAAGAAGCTGGATGGTCAGCGTAAGCAACTGGAGCAGCAGGCTCAAGAGTTGGCTGATGCTGCCCAAAAACTCGCTAGTCAACAGCAGGATAAGGTCACGCGGGAAGAGAAGATAAAGAAAATTGTCGAAACGTACGCAAGTATGAAGGCTGATGAGGCGGCGCGCCTGCTCAATGGGATGCCTGATCCCACCGTCCTTGAGATCCTCGGTGGAATGGAGACGGTGCAAGTGGCGAAGATCCTGGCTGCCATGGACGCTCAGCGGGCTGTGACCGTAACAGAGTTGCTAAGACGGTAGTGGTTTGAACCGTCATCCAGTCAAGCGATGAAAGGAGGTGATGACAGATAGATGATCACAAGCTAACCTTTGTGCTGGTCAAGGATGTAGCTGCGGTGGTGAAGCCCCGCTCGATGGGAACTGCAGCGAAAAACGATCAGAGAACAGGGCATCTGCGGTTCGATGCGCTTCTACGGAAGGCGAAGACTGGGACTGAAACGTCAGGACCGGCCGGTCAGAGACCCAAGCTTGAGGATAGGGCGCTGCCTGGTATCGAACTGGATGAAGATCTGCCAGAGGAGGACGCTATGGCAGGCCTGTCGCCTGTTGTAGGTATTGCACTCGCTTTACAGTTGCAGATCCCAGCGGGACCGCCCACATCCGATGGGGGGAAACCCTTCGCCACAGGAGTCGAAGTAGGTGGGCTACAGCCAGGGACTTGGCCCCAAGCCATATCACCCCAGGTGGTTCTGCCTGAACAGATGACGGATGGACCTGGCTCGGATCGCTCACTGCAGCCCGTCGACAGCTCGGTCGCGGTTGCTCCCCAGCCAAATGGTCGGGTTTATCGCGAACCGTTCTCGTATGGAGCTCAGGGAGTATCAAGGATGCCTAGGCAGACCCTCCCCTTGGGGTTGATTGGCATCGAAGCACAGGCAGACGTACCAGACAGTACGGTACTGGGCTACCCTACGCCCGAACCAACAGGCCATAACGGAAGACAGGGTGCTATGGCTGCCGCAGGTGGCCAAATGGCAGAAACACGGATCGCAGTTGACGCGATCATCCCGGGCCAAGGCACTGCTACAGGCATAGTCCTGACTGGGCTGCGCTCGCCGGCA
Organism: uncultured Clostridia bacterium; assembly: GCA_964402415.1. GTDB lineage: Bacteria > Bacillota > JAAYKD01 > JAAYKD01 > CAYOCI01 > CAYOCI01. Next base: position 1,918 of record CAYOCI010000132.1, on the reverse strand, counting down.
GCTTCACTCGACGAGCTAGGCGGGAGAGCCCCTGAAGCCGATGCTGTACCGCTCAGCTCTGGGGTTGCTGGCAGACATTTGCCGATCCGCCATTGGAACACTCAGAGCTCGTGGCGCGTAGGCGTTGATCGGCCTGAGCAGGTTGCTCGCGTGGTAGAACCGTTCCCTGCATCCTCGGCCGCCGGGACAACACAGGAAATCGATCAGGTGGCCTCAGCCGCTGGCAACGCACTGCTCTCTCTTGACCAACGGTCAGTGTCAGACGATGAGATCGGCAAGGCCGAGCGATCTGAGTGCTCCATGAATGATCGGTTTGTCGGTTTGGGGGATATCTCCATAGGCCAGTCCATGCCTAGCCAGATACCGCAGGCTGCTGAACCGCCGACGAGCAGACCGCTTCCCGAGCAGCTTGAGAGTCTTCTGCTTCAGGTTAAGGAGCTTTCTCTGTCGAGAGGCGAGACCACGGAGATGATGATGACCCTTGAGCCGCGCGAACTGGGCAAGCTCGCCATGCATGTCTCGATGGATAATGGTCTGGTCACGGCGCGGTTTGAGGCCGAGAGCCACACGGTAAAGCAGCTGATTGAGGCAGAACTGCCAAGGCTAAAGGAAGATCTACAGCAGCAGGGTATCCATCTTGACCAGGTTTCCGTGCAGGTTGGTGGTGGACAGGCTCAGGGCTTCGCAGAACGACAGATGCGTGACCGCCAGCAGAGTTGGGCGTACAGACAACGTAAAGACCAATCAGCTTTGTCAGCAACATTTGCCCCAACTGCTCGTTCGATCACTGTCCCACGCGTCAACCTTGGTTACTCCGTTGATTACACCGTTTAGTCAGGAGGTGAGCGAGATGCCTACGACCAATCAAGTCCAGTCAGTGAACGAAGCGCAGAACTCGAGTAGGACTGCTGCTAAGAAGGAGCTGGGCAAGGATGACTTCCTCAAACTTTTCATCACTCGCCTGCGCTACCAGAATCCTCTCGAGCCGGTCAACGACGAGCAGTTTATCGCCCAGATGGCACAGTTCAGCAGTCTTGAGCAGATGCAGAACATGAACAGTTCCTTGTCGGAACTCCTCACGAGCCAGAAGGATAATCAGGCCGTACTCCTGGAGCTCTTGGCCGCACAAGGTCAGGTCAATCAGCTGTCCAGCCTCAACCAAGCTGTGGTGCTCCTTGGCAAAGCGGTATCGGTCAAAGATGGACAGAGCGTTGTGGTTGGTACGGTGGAAAAGGTCGTTACCGAACAGGGCTACCCGCGATTAGTGATCAATGGTCAGCGTTACTGGCTCGACCAAGTCGTTGAGGTGGCAGAGCAGGTGGTAGAGGCATGACAGACCTCAGGCGTCCGTTTATCCCACCGATTCAGCCCCGACCTATCAATCCGGCTTTCCAGGGGAAGGCACCGGCCAAACCAGTGCAGGGTCCCTCTTTCGCCGATGTATTACAGCAAGAGATCACCGAGCAACGGCCACTCACCTTCTCAGCGCATGCTCAGCAGCGCCTCGCGACGCGCAATATCGCTCTGTCTCCCCAGGAGGTCAATGATCTCCAAGCCGCTGTGGCGAAAGCCAGGGCGAAGGGAGCACAGGACTCGCTGATCCTCTCGGATAAAGCGGCATTTCTGGTCAGTGTCAAGAACAACACTGTGGTAACCGCAGTGGATCGTGACCATCTAAAGGAGAATGTCTTTACCAAGATTGACAGTGCCATTATCATCTAGGGCTGGACCTCATCTTGGAGGAAGCCCTCTACCGCTGATCGATTGAGGCGGTAACACAGAAGGGGAGGTCAAGAGATGCTAAGATCCATGTTCTCGGCTGTGTCGGGCCTGCGCAACCACCAGTTGCGTATGGATGTCATCGGTAACAATATCGCCAATGTCAATACCGTCGGCTTCAAGGCCAGCCGTGTCACGT
>CAYOCI010000131.1:0-4773 GCA_964402415.1 uncultured Clostridia bacterium | reverse complement strand
CACCACCTTGCCAAGGTGGGGGTTGCGAGTTCGAATCTCGTTTTCCGCTCCATTGAGGTAAGAAGAGTTCCTTATGTAGGATGAGTGATCATCGTGCATAGGGGGCTTTTTGTTGTTTCGGAAAACCTCTCTCTTTCGGAGAGGAACTATCACGTGCTGGCACGTATTAGTGCATAGTGGCATTGAGAGGAGAGAGAAGAATGATTAGGGTCGTTGAACTTGAATCCGGTCTCTTTAGGGCGTCTATCGAGGAACAGATTGAGAGAACGCTGCTGGAGCGAGGGATCTCCCGTGATCGCCTGATCGATATCAAGTATGCTCGCGAAGGTGTGATTGCCTACGCTCTGATTATCTACGAGGAGTAGAAGTGCCGGACAGAGCTACAGTCGATCCCGACGGCATCGGGCGTGACGACAGAGAGTACGAACGAGGTGAGAAGAAGATGGGCACCCCGGTTGATCTGATGAAGAGCCTGGACGGCGAAGTGATCTCATTTGCACAGGACCTAGTTCGTATCAGGAGCTATACCTGCCATGAAGAAGCTATCATCAAGTTCGTCGAGAAGAAAATGCTCGCACTGGGCTACGATCAGGTGACCATTGATGGAATGGGCAACTGCATCGGCGTGATCGGGAGCGGTACCACAAAGATCCTATTTGATTCGCATGTTGACACCGTGAGAGTGGACAACGCTCAGGACTGGACTGTCGATCCTTGGGGTGGAGAGATACGTGAGGGTCGGTTGTACGGAAGGGGTTCTGTGGACATGAAGTCTGCTCTGGCCGCATCCGTTTACGCTGGCTACGCGATCAAGCGAATGGGCTTGGCTGAGGGCAAGACCATCTACATATCCGCATCGGTCATGGAAGAGGACTATGACGGCGAAAACCTTGCTTATGTGTTTGGCTCAGAAGTGGTGCAGCCTGACTACGTCGTCATCTGTGAGGCTACAACCTGCCGTGTCTGCCTCGGGCAAAAGGGCAGAGCCCTGTTTAGGATCGACCTGGATGGTGTCTCGGCACATGGCAGCGCTCCTGAGAAGGGAGTTAATCCGGTCTATCAGATGACCGAGATCATCAACCGGGTCGAGGCCCTCAATGTTCAGCTCGCTAGTTCCGAGCGGGAGCACGGTACGGTTGCACTGACCAACATCGAATGTGAGACTGCGTCGCTTAACGCTGTGCCGTCTAGAGCAACGATCTATGTCGACCGTCGGTTGGTTGCGGGCGAGGACGAGGAGATGATCGGGCGTGAGATGGACCGCCTGGTCGCGGACACAAGAGCTTCGTGGAGCGTTCATCAGGTGGTCGGGACGAGTTGGACGGGCAAAGAGGTCTGTATGCACTCCTTTCTGCCTGCCTGGGAGATCGGGCTAGAACACCCACTCACCCAGGCGGCGTTTGCAGCCTGTGCTAACTTGCCTGATCAGCCAACGTCCACGACTAAGTGGGACTTCAGCACCAATGGCGTTGCCAGTGTCAAGCTAGGTATTCCGACGATCGGATATGGGCCCGGCGACTCGAAACTCGCCCACATGAAAGATGAGTATTGCCCGATCGACGATATTCGGCAAGCCATGAGGTTCTATACCGAACTGATACGAGGTATCTAACGGTCGTGAAGGGAAGTAACACGATGAGCCTCTGAGCACTGTTTGGTGCTCAGAGGCTCACTTGCTTGGCTACTTCACTGGCGACGGTTGCACCCCGTCAGGGATGGGGCAGCGGTAGCTCTCACCGGCCAGGCGCTCGCTGAGTTCAGCTTTAGCTTCATCGAGCTTCTCCGGATGAAGCATCAGATCCAGGGCCGAGCCGGCCATGGCCTTGGCAGCCAAGAGCATGCCCTTATGCGCCCACGTTTCCTTTCCCTGCGCCACTTCTTGCCAAGAGTGGCCGGGAGTATCAAGGGCATAGCAGCTGGTCCAACACTGGACTGTGGGCACGATCCAAGAGACATCGGCAACGTCGGTGGAGCCCATCATGGGCTTCTCTGAACTCTTGTGCGGGAGAACAACGTTGGATAGCTCCTGGCCCTCGAACAGCTTCGCCAGGCGCCGCCCTTCGCGCTCACCATAGGTCTCAACCAACGACTTTAGCTCACTCTCCAGCTCGGCCCCGCTCAGGGAAGCTCGGATCTCGTGTGCGAATAGTCGCTCGGAGTCCGTGGGTTCCAGTGGGGTGATCGCTTCCAGATTGGCCTGCATGATCTTCTCCATGGTTTCGTTCGGTACTAGGTTAGAGCATGCCTTATCGATCTGGATTGTCACTGGTGTCTGCGTCATCATGGCGGCACCCCTGGCAATCTCGCAGACGCGCTGATAGATCTCCTGGACCTGCGCGTTCTTCGGGGCGCGGATCAGATACAGAACCTCAGCCTCTGGCTGTACCACGTTTGGGCTCTTGCCGCCGGTGTTGATCAGCGCGTAGTGGACCCGCGCTTCAGAGATGATATGTTCACGCAGGTAGTTGACCCCCACATTCATTAGTTCAACAGCGTCTAGGGCGCTACGGCCGAGATGGGGCGATCCGGCCGCGTGTGATGCGCGCCCCGTGAAGCGGTAGTAGACTTGGATGTTGGCCAAGGAAGACCCTGTTAACACCGTGTTTGTGGTCCCGGGGTGCCAACTGATGGCCGCGTCAAGGTCGTCAAAAAGACCTGCACGCGCCATGAACGCCTTACCCGAGCCGCCTTCCTCTCCAGGGCAGCCATAGTACCTGATCGTCGCTGAGAGGTGGTTGGTCGTTACCATCTCTTTCATTGCGACGGCTGCTGCCAAAGCGCCGACGCCCAGTAGATGGTGACCACACCCGTGTCCATTGGCGCCTGGGTGGAGAGGATCTCTCACTGCCTGTCCAGCCTTCTGACTGAGCCCAGAGAGCGCGTCATACTCACCCAGGAAACCAATAACGGGTTTACCGTCGCCGAAAGTAGCTGTGAAGGCGTGTGGGACAGCTCCCGCCGTACGCTGGACTGTAAAGCCTTCGGCCTCAAGCGTATGGCAGAGAGCATCAGCCGACTGTTGCTCTTCGAACCTGGTCTCGGCAAAGCCCCAGATACGGTCGCTCAGATCGGCTAAGAGATTCGCGCGCTTCTCAATCGCACCATGGAGCAAGTCTTTGGCAGGCATGAACTACCATCCTCCTTAATCGTGCTAATACCGAGCTACTTCGCTGCACAGCCGACCAATACCTGCCTCGGATGCGGCCGGTTCCACGATACGGGATGTTGCGTGCTGAGACACAAGACAGAAGGCAGTCGCAAAATGCGACTGCCTTCTGCAAGCAAAGGAACATGGAGTGCGACTACTCGCCGGGGTAGAGGTCGTAGGTGCTGCGGATGACGCCGTTAGCATCAGCCTTGGACTTCTTAACACCATACTGAGGCAGGTTCGACTCCGTAGCCTTGATGGTCGCAGCACCGTCGAGGATGTTGCTGGATAGCCCCTGATGGCCATTGCCGTTTAGGCGCTGACCTTTCACACGGTGTATACGATAGTGTTCCATCGTTTTCCCCCTTTCATGGTTCCTCTTTTAGTGTGTCTGCCTAACACGCTTTTATGACCCCATACGACATGGCGCTAATTAACTGCTTGACTTCTCACCTCGCTCTGTTATAATAATCAATGTCGATGCGACAGAAATCAAATACTGCATGGGGGCGTAGCTCAGTTGGGATGAGCGCTACCTTGACACGGTAGAGGCCACAGGTTCGATCCCTGTCGCTCCCACCAGATGATAGAGACCCGCGATCTAATCGCGGGTCTTTGTCGTTTCACTGACTGAGTGTGATTGTATAAGGATCAAAACTCCTTCATATAATACCTGAGACGGGGGTGATGTTGTGCCTCAAATCAGCATTGGCCGGGCTGAACCAGGTGAGCTGCTGCTGGAGCGTCTCTCGCATGAGGCGATGGATGTCGCACAGGCAGGCATCATTGTATCGTTCCAGGTGCAGAACATCAATGGCGTTAATCTCATTGATTATGAACTTGATGGACGGAGCCCTGTCGATGGCTCCTCGTCGTGGCGGGAAAAGTTGGCTGGGGTTTTGGCAGATGCAGTCCTGGATCTATTTGAGAACAAACTTGCCCAGGATATTCTTCGGCGCGATCACGACTACCTGTCGCCCGATGATCTAGCAAGAGTCTCCCAGCGGCTAAGTGAAAATCTCAACAGCGAGGGTGTGCGCCTCGGTCATAAGCGATCGGGACGCAGGTCCATGGTTGCAGCACGCTTTATGGAAACCCTGGATGAGTTTTCCGACCGGTTGGATCTCGATGGGTTTGTGCGCTTCCGACTCAAGGACTACCAGCAAGAGGTTCAGAGCGTGGTCAGCCAGAGCGTCGATGGCTACCTGATGGAAAAGGAGCATCGCGAGTTCGTCCAGCTCTTGCGCTACTTTGTGGAACTGCAGAAGCCAAAGACCGACTGGGTACAGGTGTTCGTGTCGCGTGACGGCTTCTTTCGCATTACTGGCCATGACAACCGTCCCATCCATGCCGAGTATCTCGATGGGAGCGCCGACCATCACCATCAGGAGATCAACTATGATGACCTGCTGATCAGTGCGCTCATTACCATCGCCCCGGCATATCTTGTTGTCCACGGCAAGAGCTTCTCCAACCCGGAGACGGTTGACACGATCTGCAGTGTCTTTGAGGGTCGGTGCACCGTATGTGGTGGCTGTCCTCTCTGCGAATAGCGCCCGGCAGCATCACTGTGATCTGAACCCCGAAAAGTGGACACGATAGAAGAGCCCTTATGTATCTCCTGC
>CAYOCI010000130.1:0-4855 GCA_964402415.1 uncultured Clostridia bacterium | reverse complement strand
ACCGTAGCAAGGATGAAGACGATCCCCATATTGGTACTCTGGTAGAGCGCTACGCCGATCAGCGGTGCGGCGAAGCCGGTCACCCCCATGGTGGTGTGGAAGACCGCCACGTAGCTGGGGCGGATGCTCTCATCGGGCGAGATATCGAGCAAGGCATTGAACAGCACCATATTGAACCCGGCCCCCGCCAGGCCGCTGAGGATATTGAGCGGGATCAGCGGCCAGCCGCTGCTGATGAAGTTATGCAACCAGGGCTGCGGCATGAAGATGGCGATGCTGAGAAAAAGGGCAGAGCGGTTGCCGTGGCGGTCGGCGAACCTCCCCCACCAGCGCGAGGTTAGGACGGTGGTCAGCTGCGCCAGCACCGAGAGGGAGCCGATGAAGGTCTTGGAGAGACCTAAGACCTTGACATACAGGATCGTCCACATGGATGCCGAGATATTAAAGCCGATATGGACCACGAACAACGCCAGAAGGAAGAAACGGAAGCCCTGGTCGGAGAGCGCACGACGGACCCCGTCCCCGTCGCCACGTTTCTTACTTGCGGTAGGTGTTTCCTTGGGCGCCTCGATCATCTTGGTCTGAAACCAGGTGGAGAGCATCAGGGCGACAAACGAGCTGCCAAAGAGGATGGTGTAGTTGTATGGGTAGGGCAGTCGATCCAGGAACGGTCCAGCCAGCGAGGTGCAGAGCATGGTGGCGATGCCTAGGATCATATTGCGGTCGCCAAAGACCCGTCCGCGAATGCTGCTGGGAAAGACATCACCCATCATGGCGGTCCAGGCCGAGCCGGAGACGGTGCCGGGGAAGTTCATCACCGCCACCAGGATGATAAAAGTCCAAGCCTTCAGCACCGGGCGAATGGGGAGAAAGGGGATGAAGGCATATAGTAGGTAGCTGGAGCGAAAGGCCAACCCATAGGGCACGCTGACCTTGAGCCTGCGCGCTGATCGCTCGGTAAGGACTGCCGCTGGGATATGCGATAAGAGCGAAACCAAGGCGGGCAGCGAGGTCAGCCAGCCCAGCATGGTATCGGACGCCCCCAGAGCCAGTGCGTAGACCCCCATGAATGACGATGTCAGGCCCACCATCACCGAATACCAGAACCCATCCCAGATGTTGTTCATGATATTACTGCGAGTGGTGCTGTTGGGAGCGTAGGATGTCAGCCAGGCCGTCAGGTTTGAACCGAAGGAGCGCATCTTCGCAATCCACCTTTTGTGTTTAGTCCCGGCTTTCCCGGCAGTTGTGCGATCGGGTTCAGAAGTGAGCTACTCTTTCGTCAAGTATAGCTTGTCTTCCTGTCGCCATAGAAAAAGTCCCAAGCCGACTTTGGCTTGGGACTTTCTCTCAGCCACCAAGCCACCATGCCACCAAGCCCCCAGTAGAAGAAGACACAAAGCAGAGCAAGTGTGCCTGCTTGCTTTTCCACCTATGGACTTGTGTCCTTGTGGGCTCTTATTCATCTTCCCGTCCCCACTGGTGGCATGGTGGCTTGGTGACTCCGTCTTGTGGACTTGTGTTCTTGTGGGCTTGTGGACTCTACTTCAGGTACTTCGCAAACTCCCTGTCCATCTTGGGCAGGGCATCCTTCCAGGTATGGCGATGGGCAAAGGTGTGGACCTCGCCCGGATAGTAGTAGGCCTCGTAGACCTTGCCGAGCTTGACGCAGTCAGCTACGATCCGATCCTGCTGCTCGATGTCCACGTTCATATCCTTGGTGCCCTGGAAGTTGATCAGCGGCTTGGTCAGATTGTGGGCATAGTTGCATGCTGAGGCCACCGCATAGAGCTCTGGGCTTTCCTCGGGATCGCCACCTAGGTAGCAGGAGAACATCGAGCCTTTACGCTCATAGCGTTTCTCCGCCCAACGGGTCCACTGCGCCTCATCCCAGATACCGGCTATATTGAGCCCCATGCGAAACTCATCGGGATACTTGGTCAGGCACTGCAGCGTGAGGAAGCCGCCATAGCTCAAGCCGTAGACCGCCACGCGTTCGGGATCCACATAGGGAAGATCCTTAAGGTAGCGGGCTGCCTGGATGCAGTCCATCACATCATCGACACCCATCTTGTGATAGAGCCCAAAGCGGAAGGCGCTGCCATAGCCGATCCCGCCACGGAAGTTGATATCCATCACCACGTAGCCTTGGTCGGCCAGGTACTGGTTGTAGGCGTAGAAGTGAGCGTAGGAGCGGGATGGGTTGAAGCCGCCACGCATCTGACGGATGGGTCCACCATGAAGCCAGAGGATGGCCGGGTAGCGTTTGCTCGGATCGAAATCGGCTGGTCTGAGGACGAAACCATCGATATCCCAGTCCAGCGCCCCTTTGTATGTGACGTGCTCCGGTCTCTGTAGCTGCTGCTCCAGACCATCTGGCATGCTGAAGGTCAACTGCCGTGTGGATGAGTCGCCGACTAGATCAACCACCCATAGATCCATGTTCTTGGCATGGTCGCAGTGGGTAAACGCCAAATGGCTACCATCGGGCGACCACTTGGGCTGGACATTGGTCCCTTCCAGACTCACGATCTTCTGCTCGCTGTGGGTCTCCAGGTCGTAGAGCCTGATATGGCGCTGCAGCAGGTCGCCACGGTTGGACGCATAGGCAAAGCGCTTACCATCCGGCGACCAGGCGGGCTTGTCGCCATCATGCCCGAAATCCTCGCACTGGCCGAAGGTTAACTGCTCCAATGAACTAGTGCGGAGATCATACAAGTAATGATGCAGCCAGCCATCGGTCTCCATGCTGATCAGTAGCCTTTCGCCGGTGGGGTCGGGGTACGCCCCACCAAAGCGGATCGCGCCCTTGCGCTCGGGCTGCTCGTCATGAACGAGGTGGCGAATCTCGAACAAAACCTTGGTCACTACGCCGATGGTGGCATGGTTTTTGATGGATGTCTGGTCACTTGGGACGGTAGCGAGATAGTAATCAATGACCATCCCCTGCTCTTTGATCGCCCGATATACGAAAGAGCGCTCATCCACCCACCGTCCATCGGAAAGACTCCGCTCATAGTCGGCACTGCGCCACCAGACCTGCCCTTGGCGGGATACGACGGCGAGATGAACCGCCTTCTCTTCATCTTTCCAATTACAGAGCAACTTCTCCCCATCTCTAGACCAAGCCAGGGTGCCAGCGCTGACCTTGCTGATCCCTTTTACCACGACGGGAAGCTCCTCGCCACCGCGAACACAGAGCAGGCCGCTCTCAACATACGCCAGCGTATGACCATCAGGGGTCCATGCCGGACCGCCTTCTACCTTTCCGGATGCGGTACAGCGTTTGAGCGCAAACCATTCGCCATCGGGCTGCGCCAGCCATAGATCGCCATCAATGACCAAGGTGAGTGCTCCGGCTTTCGGTTGCCAACTGATACTGGCGACACGGCTCTTGGCATTGGTCAACTGACGGCACGACTGGCCTTGACTGTCCACCAGCCAACAATCCACTACGCCACCATCGTCCCAGAGATAGGCGATCCGCTTGCCGTCCGGCGACCACTTCCAGTCACCGAGGTATTTCAGTCCCAGAACCTGGTCCAGAGTAAGTCCAGCCATATCCCTCGCCTCCCGTAATAATCTCTGTCGGATATTTCAGTGAGCAGCAGAGCGATTCCTTCCCAAACGAGAAACCGCCCAAGACCATCAGACGATGGTCTTGGGCGGCCTCGTATCCGATCTCCTAGTGACTCGCGGCTAGTCAGACTGTCGAAAGAACCGTTATTTGTGCCGAAGGATCAGTGACCTGTTCCGTTGAGGTAACCTCGCGGTGACCTGCGGGCGTATGCCATACGCCCCTACGACCGCCTCCGCCACACAGGAGCGTCGGCGCACAGCATCCCTGCCTCTAAGCCAGGCAAGAGGACACGGAATGCACACCGTTAACATAGGTGAAACAAGACAGAAACCGGGGCAGCGGCAGAGTTGTCTGTAGGGGCGCCGCTCAGCTGCGCCCGCGTCTCCACGTCTATCGTCCTTTTTCTGCCCTCTGTGTCTTGGGTCTAGTGTCTGGGCTAGTGCACAGCACTAGCCTACAGATGCACCACCTCAAACCGCGATCCGATCTCCGGGTACTTGGTCACCTCAATCCGCACCGGAAAGGCGTTCTTCAACGCCTCGAGGTGGGTGATCACCAGGATCTTGTCAAAGTCGCTGCGCACCGCTTGGATCGCCTCGACCAGGTGCTCCAGTCCCTCCGCATCTTGGGTGCCGAAGCCCTCGTCGATCACCAACGTCCGCAAGCGCGTGCCGTTGCGCCTCGCCAGTAACTTCGAGAGCGCGATCCTAAGGGCAAAGTCGCAGCGGAAGGCCTCACCACCACTGTACAGCTCATAGTCCCGTGTCCCCAGATCATCCGATATCTTGATCTCCAGCGTCTCGCGTGCGCCGCTTATAGTCTCCTTCTTCGACTCGATGCTGAGCTGGGTCGTTCCCTCAGTCAGCCGCGCCAGAATCTCATTGGCCTCGGCCTCGATCTCCGGGATCGCCTGTTCCACAATCAGCGCCGGGATACCATCCTTGCCAAACGCTACCACCAGCTGGTCATAGAGGCTCTTCTCCTCAGCAGCCGTCCGCCGTTCGCTCTCCAGCCCGACCCGTTCCTCGCGCATGGCCGCACAGCTGGCCAAACGGGCCTTCAGCCCGCCTAGACTCTGCACCCGCTCCTCCCGTGCCCGGCGCAGCGCACGCAGCTCCGCCTCCACCGCCGCCACCTGGCTGAGCAGTTGCGGCAGCGACTGCAGCTCCCGCTGGAGCTCATCACGCTTCGCCGCCAGCTCGACACATCCCGCCTGCAGTCTCGCTCCCCTCGTCTGCAGCTCACTCAGCCGTTCGCGGTTGCGCTCGAGGCGCA
>CAYOCI010000129.1:0-4947 GCA_964402415.1 uncultured Clostridia bacterium | reverse complement strand
GACATCAGGGCGCTTATATCCTTCGGTCTACTATATGGGGTACTGTTCAATGGCTGCGCCCCTACAACCGAGGCCCCTACGGGCGTAGCCATGTACGCCCGCAATACCTAGTGGTCTTCGATGCTTGTTACATATAATATTGGCCTTTTTCGACAATCTCACTAGGGACTAGGGACTACGGACTAGGGACTCTACTAGTGTTTATGCTGGGCACTGGGGATGAAGGGGATCAGCTTCTGCGCCAAGCCCTTGATCGGCATGGTCTGGAGCCAGACGCGTCCAGGGCCGGTGACTGTGGTGAGGAAGAGGCCCTCACCACCAAAGAGGACATTGGTGAAGCCGCGGACCATCTCGATATCCATGGAGACCGTCGGTTCGTACATCGCCACGTAGCCTGTATCGACCTTAAGGGTTTGACCGCGCTGCAGCTCATACTCGATCACTTCACCATCGATCTCAAAGAAAGCCATACCAGGTCCGGTCAAGCGCTCCATGATGAAACCTTCGCCGCCGAAGAAGCCGACGCCCATCTTCTTTTTGAAGTGAATGGCCAGATCGACGCTCTTCTCCGCGCACAGGAAGGCGTCCTTCTGCGCAACAATCGACTGCCCCGCTTCCAGCTTCATCGGGATGATCTTGCCCGGAGCACTGGCCGCAAAAGCGATCCGGCCCGGCCCGCCCATGGCGGCGTAATCCACGACGAACAGGGACTCACCGGCCATCGTTCTGCCCAAGGCGCCCAAGAAGCCCTTATTGCCCATGTTGGTATTCATGTTGATATTGGGCGTCATCCAGGACATGGCACCCGATTCCGAGAAGATCACCTCACCGGGGTTGACCTCTAGGTCCACAACCTGCATCGTATTACCATAGATCTGATACTGCACGGCCTATCCCTCCTCATTTGCACTTACCGATCCGTGTGCGCCAATTAAGGTATATGCGGACGAACAGCGCCTGATAGCTCATACGCCTGTCCTTGTGCCAATAATTACATATAGGGCCCGTTGATTCCTCTTGTATGGGCAAAATAACCACGGCATTGGGTGCAGAACATGTTGCTCGTGGTCTTGGCACCGCCAGCAGGAGTCGTGCAGCCGAGTGCAGAAGCAGATAGGCATCTGTCGTTTTTGGCTGGATCCTAGGAATTGGCTTCAGGTAGATGCCACACGGCAGGTAAGATGCTAAAATAAATGGAAAATGAGCTATCAAGGGGTGAAGGCCGTGGTCCTGTCTCATGATGGACCCAACCGTTGGCTGATACCAGCGGAGGGGATGATGCGGGTACCTGCTCGGATCTACCTCAATCAAGCCCTTTATGAGCAGCTTCGCGAGGGAGACGCGCTAACCCAGCTCTGCGATGCAGCCAGCCTGCCCGGGGTGACAGGGGCAGTTCTTGGCATGCCTGATATTCACACTGGCTTTGGGCTCCCCATTGGGGGGGTGGTCGCTACTGATGCTGAGACAGGCGTTGTCTCCGCAGGCGCTGTGGGCATGGATATCAACTGTGGGGTGCGCCTACTCACCGCACCGGCCTCGGCCGCCGAGTTCACCGGCGACCGTCTGCGCCGATTCGTCAGAGCGATCGAGGCGCGTGTTCCCACGACCATCGGTCGTAGGAACAGCTGTTTCGCCTTTACGGGTCGCGAGTTGGAGCGCATCCTCATGGGCGGTGCCCAGCGGCTCGGTGAGTTGGGCTTTGCCGAACCCGCCGACCTCGACTGCATCGAGGACTATGGCCGTGTCCCCGGTGCCGACCCCGATGCCTGCTCGGTAGCCGCTCACAACCGTCTGGATCAGCTGGCCACCCTGGGCGGCGGCAACCACTTCATCGAGATCGGCAGCGTCGAGCAAGTCTTGGATGAGACCCTGGCCAGGACTTTCGGCTTGGTCGAGGGCCAGTTGACAGTCATGATCCATTCCGGGAGTCGCGGCTTCGGTCAGCAGATCTGCCTCGACTATGCCAGGGCGATGGCTGAAGCGGCCCCACGACTTGGTTTGAGTCTGCACAGCAAGGGTCTGTCGGCAGTGCCGATCTACTCCACCGAAGGGCAAGCCTACCTCTCGGCCATGGCCTGCGCCGCCAACTATGCTTTCGCAAATCGCCAGCTGATGACCCACGCCGTACGGGCGGCATATGGTGAGGCGCTCGCTGGCGCCCAACATGCCTCTGAGCTGCGGTTAGTCTACGATATCTCGCACAATATCGCCAAGTTTGAGGAGCATCATGGCCAAAAGTTGCTGGTGCACCGCAAAGGCGCGACTCGGGCGCTGGCCCCAGGCCATGCTGCCAACCCGATCTACTATCGCAAGACCGGTCATCCGGTGATCGTCCCTGGCAGTATGGGCACCAGGTCGTACATCCTGGTTGGTACTGATCGGACGGCTGAGACCTTCTATACTCTCAACCACGGGGCCGGGCGGGCGCTCTCGCGTTGCGCTGCCCGGGAAGGAATCAGCGAGGCTGAGTTCCGCCACTCCGTCCAGGGGATCGTGCTGAGTGCGCGCAATCAGCATGCGCTGTTGGATGAGGCACCGAGTGCATACAAGGATATCGATCAAGTGGTTGATACCGTGACCTCGATCCAATTGGCGCGTAAAGTAGCTGCGCTAAAGCCGTTGGCGGTGATCAAGGGCGAAGGGAATGTGTAATGTGGCCCGCAGCCCACAGCCCGCGGCCCGCCGAAGGATCAGGAGCACTGTCACTACGCGAACAGAGGAATAGAAGTAGAAGTATGACCACCCCGTTCGGGGTGGTCATACTTTGTGTTGTCCATTCGCCGTCCATAAGGTAAAATGGTTTTATGTTTACAACGATCACGGAGAACGAAAGGGGCTCAAATACATGAAGCGGTTGCGCACTTATCTTTTTTTGCTGGTTGCCATCTCCCTGCTGCTTACTGCCTGCACGACCAAACCCGCCACGCAGACGAAACCGGGAACGTCCGAACCCGTAAGTTTGGGCAAGGGCGCTGTGGCCATGGTCAACGGCAAGCCGGTCACTGATCAGGATTTCGCCCAACGGATTAGGGTTTATGAACTCTTCTACGGTCAGGACCTGAGCGATGCCCAGACCAAGAACACACTTCTGGACCGCTATGTCAACGAAGTTCTTCTGGTTGAGGAAGCGGGCAAGCGCGGGATTACCAGCAATGAGCAAGATGCCGCCGCGCAGGTGGCCTACCTTAACGCCAATATGGCCAATGCCTACGGTGGTGCTGACAAGCTAACCGAAGCCAAGAAGGGCAAGAGCGTTGTCGATGGCGATATCCAAAAGGCCCTGGCTGCGACCCTAGTGATCGATCGCTTGGGCGAGCAGTTGGGCGGCAGCGTCACGGTCACTGATGCCGAGATTCAGAGCTATTACGATAAGAACCGCACGACGCAGTTCACCATCAGTGAAAACCAGGTGCGGGCCAGCCATATCTTGGTTGCAGAAGAGGCCAAAGCGAAGGAGATCCTTGGTCGGATCAAGAATGGCGAGGACTTTGCCAAGCTGGCCCAGGAGAACTCAAAGGACGGCAGCGCCGTCCGTGGTGGCGATCTTGGCTATTTTGGCAAGGGTGCCATGGTCAAGCCCTTTGAAGATGCAGCGTTTGCACTGAAGAAGGTCAACGACGTCTCCGAGCCCGTTCAGAGCCAATTTGGCTGGCATCTCATCAAGCTGACGGGTCAGCGCGCAGCGGGCACAATGCCGCTGGCAGAGGTCAAGGCGTCCATCGAGGCGCAGCTGAAGTCAGAGAAGATCGACGCCGCGATCGAGAGCTTGGTCAAGGAGCTCCGTGGTAAGGCTACTGTCGAAGTGGTTGATCTCGCCAAATAGAGCACAAAGCAGAACCTCTCAGGTCGGTCGGCGACCTGAGAGGTTCTTATTATCTCTACATCCACATAACTTTCATGTAGAAGTGACGCGGGGAGGGTTGGCGTTGAAGAATGTACCCATGACCGTCTGGCGGCTGCCTCGCTCGATCGTGTGGTTGGCCGCGATCGTGGTCATAGCGCTCCTGGCTATGCAACTGGCTTCGTACATGGCGTATCCACCCGAGCCCAAAGAGGTGGCCGAGGAGATGCCAGCACCATCCGGGGCGGTCAGCATCGTCATCAACGTTCCTGCTCGTACCTTGACCGTCTATGCCGATGGCGAGGTCTATAAGCAGTATCCAATCGCGGTGGGGATGAGCAGATATCCTTCCCCGATCGGCGAATGGAAGGTCATCGCCAAGGACAGAGACTGGGGTGATGGCTTTGGCACCCGCTGGATGGGTCTGAATGTACCTTGGGGGATCTATGGCATCCACGGCACCAACAAACCGTGGTCGATTGGCAACGCCATGAGTCACGGCTGCATCCGCATGAACAACCGCAATGTCGAGGAACTGTTCCCCTGGATCCCCATCGAGACTCCGGTCACGATCATAGGGATCGATCCACAGCCAGGGATCGTGAAGCGTGACCTGCATAAGGGGACCATCGGCCAGGATGTCGTCTACCTGCAGCGCCGGCTGAAGGAACTGGGCTACCTGCCCGGGACTGAACGGGCGGATGGCATCTTCGGACCGATGACCGAAGATGCGGTTAAGAAGATGCAGGAGTTGAACCAGCTGGAGCCCACCGGGAAGGTGGATAAGGCGACGAGGTCAACGTTGGGAATTTGAAAGACACCAGACCGGGCGTGGCTGCGCAGCAACATGCCCACGCCCACCGCAGTCACAACTAGCGCCGGTTAGGCGCGGCGTCGACAAGCGGCCTGGATGAGCCGCGAGAGACAGTTGTGACGGAGGATGGGCGGTTGACTGATTAGCACGAATGAGAGGCTGTCGCGCCCGTGAATTAGTCAACACGGGGTCAGACCCCGTGTTAACTAATTCGGCAATAAGAGAGGGTGCCCGCAAGGCAATGTCACTAAGTTAAGGGTAAGTGCAGGATTTGAAGAAGAGCGTCGTGAGG
>CAYOCI010000128.1:1053-5172 GCA_964402415.1 uncultured Clostridia bacterium | reverse complement strand
CCGCACCTGCAACCAGACCGCGCTGGTAGACTAGGCGGCAGATCTCCATGAACTCTTGCCGCAGTTCGCGAATCTCTCTGATCATTTCGTTTTAGGCCTCCACTGTAGTAATCTCAATTGTGTCACCTTCGTGTGTGCCTGGCAGGACTCCTGCTAGGTTCATCCCGAATTGGCATAGTGTTTGCATATGTTCTGATGAAGATTACAGGGCGTATAGCCAGTGGAGGAGGCGAGTTAGTGCCTCAGATAATTGTGGAAGACCTCGTCAAGACTTACAGGATAGCCCAACGTCAACAAGGGCTACTAAACGCATTCAAGGGCCTGGTGAACCGGGGATACTCGATGGTCCACGCGCTTGAGGGCATCTCCTTCGCGCTTGAACCAGGCGAACTGGTTGGCTACATCGGTCCCAATGGAGCGGGGAAATCGACCACGGTTAAGATACTAAGCGGGATCCTTGTGCCAGACTCTGGGCGTTGTGAGATCATGGGTAGGGTTCCATGGCTCCAGCGGGTCGAACATGTCAGTCAGATTGGTGTCGTCTTCGGTCAACGCTCACAGCTATGGTGGGACCTGCCCGTGATCGACTCCTTTGAACTCCTGCGTGATATCTACCGCACGCCTGAACGACAGTATCATGCAGCGCTCGATGAGTTGGTCGAGAACCTCAGACTGAGCGAACTCCTAAATACACCCGTTCGGCAGCTCAGTCTTGGGCAGAGAATGCGCTGTGAGTTGGTCGCCTCGCTCCTCCACTCCCCCTCGCTGCTGTTCCTCGATGAACCCACCATTGCCCTGGACGCCGTCTCAAAGCTAGCGGTGCGTGAGTTCATCAAGCGCCTAAACCGCGAACGTGGGGTAACTGTCATTCTCACCACCCATGACATGGATGATATTCAGTCGCTTTGCACCCGGGTCATGGTCATCGGTAAGGGACGTATCCTCTCCGACGGGACGCTGGACGATCTACGCAAACACGTATCGAAAGAACGCCGCCTGGTGATCGAGCTTGACAATGGAGGGTGCCTTGAGCCTATTCGCATCCCTCAGGTCACGGTGGTTAGCGCTGAGGCACACCGACTTGTTCTGAGCTTCGACCCAGAACAGATCACGCCGGCGGAACTGATCGGTGAGCTGTCACGCGCGTATCCGATCAAGGACCTCTTGGTGGAAAACCCTCCGATTGAGGAGATCATCGCGCGCTTCTACGGGGAGATGAAGCTATGAAGCCATATCTATCCGTGTTAAGGGCTCGATTCCTGCTGCTGTTGCAGTACCGCCTGGCGGCGCTGGCTGGCATGTGTGCACCACTGTTGTTTGGCATGGTGATCATCATGGTGTTTGAGACATTCTACCGCTCAGCCTTCGGCCCACAACCCATGAGCTATGCTCAGACCGTGACTTATGTGTGGCTGGGTCAGGCGCTGCTTACCGTTCAGCCGTGGAACGGTGATACTGAGATCATGCGGATGGTTCGCTCGGGCAATATCGCCTATGAGCTGTGCCGACCGATCAGTCTATACACCTACTGGTTTGCACGAGCATTGGCGTTGAGAACAGCGCCCATGCTGATGCAAGCAGGCCCCATTCTAGTCTTCGCCTCTATCCTACCGGCTAACTATAGGATCAGGCCACCCGCCTCACTGAACGCACTTGTGTGCTCGTTGGTTCTGCTGATCGGCGCTATCCTCATCTCTGCTGCCATCACCAATCTGATGAACATCGCGACACTGTTCAGCATAGCAGGCGAGGGCATCATCAGGCTGGTGCCCGCGCTAGTTATACTGCTCTCAGGAAGCATCGTGCCCATCGCTCTTTTCCCACCCCTGGTGCAGAAGATATTGCACGTCCTTCCCTTCAGCGGGATAGTCGATACACCACAGAGGTTCTATGTCGGACTATCATCGCCCTCGGCAATGCTCCCGTTTCTGATCCATCAGCTGATTTGGACGGCGATCCTCGTATTTGCTGGGCAGTGGCTTCTGAAGCGAGCAATGAAACGCATCGTTGTTCAAGGAGGTTAGAGCAGTGAGCGGTCTCAGGCTGTACTTTCGCTACATCAGCTATTCGCTGCTCGGTCAGATGGAGTATCGGGCTTCATTCATCATGGCGTCAATCGGACATTTCGCCGTGACTTTCATAGAGTTCTTAGGGGTCTGGGCCCTGTTTGATCGTTTCGGGACGATCGGCGGATGGACGCTATCAGAGGTCGCACTCTTCTACGGTATCGTCCACGTAGCATTTGCTCTCTCAGAAGCATGGTCCCGCGGCTTCGACACATTCGGACGGCAGGTGCAGAGTGGCGAGTTTGATCGGTTACTGTTGCGCCCCAGGAGCATTACCCTGCAGATGCTCGGCCAAGATTTCCAGCTCATGAGGGTGGGGCGAGCACTGCAAGGTCTGCTCGTCCTGCTCTGGGCAGTTCGCTCTCTGGAAATCAGCTGGACGCTGGCAAAGACGCTGCTGTTATTGGGGGCGATCATTGGTGGCAGTCTGCTCTTCTCGGGACTTTTCGTCTTGCAGGCGACCATGTGCTTTTGGACGGTGGAGACGGTGCAGTTGGCCAACACAGTAACCAATGGTGGCGTGCAGACAGCACAGTATCCGCTCTCAGTCTACTCGCGAGGCCTGCGCAATTTCTTTGTCTTTGTTGTCCCTCTGGCCAGCGTCGCCTACTTCCCGGTGGTCGGCATCCTAGGCAAAGCGGATCCATTGGGCTCACCAATCTGGTTCCAATGGGCTTCACCGTTAGCAGGCCTGGTGTTCTTTCTGCTGGCCATGAAGATCTTTACCGGTTTCGGAGTCAGGCACTATTGCTCAACCGGAAGCTAGAGATCGTCATGCTGATCTAGGTGACCTGACCTGAGGCCAGGTCACTTAGATTTTCTTGGGGCAAAATCTATCCAATTGCCCAGTCAAGCAGGAGCATGGCCAGTCAGAGACGTAACTAAAGGGTGTGGCTGGCACATATTACATGGTAAGAAGATAGACTACGTATCAGAAGGAGAATGGCATCATGATACCAACACCACACATCGGCGTTGCGGAACGAGGAGTGATCGCCGAGACTGTCCTACTCCCGGGCGATCCCTTGCGTGCCAAGTTTATCGCCGAAACCTATCTCGATGACGCAGTGCAGTTCAACACGGTCAGAAGCATGTTTGGCTATACCGGTACGTATCGCGGGAAGAAGGTCTCGGTGATGGGCAGTGGTATGGGCATGCCATCGATCGGGATTTACTCCTACGAGCTGATTCACTTCTACGGCGTCAAGAACCTGATCAGGATAGGATCATGCGGGTCGCTACAGAGCGATGTAAGGATTAGAGATATCGTCATTGGCATGGCGGCCTCCACCAACTCCAACTTCGCCAGCCAGTATGGACTACCAGGCACATACGCTCCTGCGGCCTCGTGGCAACTGCTACGTAAGGCCGTGGATGCAGCGGACCAGAGGGGCATTGACGTAAAGGTAGGTAATATCTTGTCATCGGACATCTTCTATGACGATGACCGCGACTCGTGGAAGCAGTGGGCCAAGATGGGCGTGATGGCTGTGGAGATGGAAGCCGCAGCTTTGTACATGAATGCCGCCCGCGCGGAAGTCAATGCTCTGTGTATCTTGACCGTCTCGGACTCGTTGGTTACCCACGAGGCAACAACGGCTGAGGAGCGACAGAAGACTTTCACCAAGATGATGGAGATCGCGCTGGAGCTAGCGTAAGTCAGTGCACGAGAATACATACAGGAAACGCACTCATATGTATGAGTGCGTTTTTCTTGCCCTGCGATGTTCTAGTGTCATCAAGTTAAGGAGCAACTTTGAAAGCTTGCTCCTTGACGTTTTCTTATGATTTATTTTAGCTGCTTCCTCATAACAAGCTTCTGTTCAGTTTCATAATATACGTCAAATCCACTTCTGTCATACAATGTGACAGGCCCCATAAAATCCTGGGCTTCATCAGTAAACTCCTTATTAGGATAAGCCTCCACAAAATCAAAGCCGTCCCGAATCGCATCTTGGCAAACGCGCTCCACGAACTGCTTTGCAATACCCTTTCCTCTCATTTCTGGTGCAATAGCAAAGCAGAATATGGATTTCACCCTTATGCCCTGGAC
>CAYOCI010000128.1:0-1043 GCA_964402415.1 uncultured Clostridia bacterium | reverse complement strand
ATATTCCTCAGTTTGTACAGAACCCATAAACCGCCGCCAGCAGTAGCATTTCAGGCAATCCAATTTTGTATTGGCATTACACCACCCCACAACCTGATCATCACAATAGGCAAGATAGCCCTGTATGTTATCACCTTTGACACATTGGATGGCGTAGTTCCTTCTTCTCTCTACCGATGATGTAAGGTCTTTCCCTTCATAATCATCATTACACCACCAAACACAATAGCATTTGTGCTCATCTTTATTGGTAGCATGTGGCGTCGTATCAAAAAAGTGCACATAATCATCCACAAGGTCCGGCGTCAATTTACGTATCTCAATAATCATCTTCCTACCTCCATTACTGTATCTTCCCGGTCAAAGGCGAAGAAAACATGAATAATCCGCAGTTGAAACTTGCCCGTAAAATTCGGGTTTCTCATTCCCATATTGATTATAGCGGATTTCACTCATAAAACACTAATTTCCATTACCATTGCGCCCGAACAAGCATTTTTCTCGTCCCGCGGTGGCTACTCTCGCAGGGCGCCTGGCGGCGCTTCGTAGGGGAGAGCGCATTCGCGCTTTCATAAGGGGGTCTGCCCCCTTAATGACGACCTGATCGGTCGGAATGAATCCGACACTGCGCGGTCTTTCAACCCCCAAATCGGAGTTATTACATGGGGGAGCATACTCCCCCAAACCTCGGGCCTGTCGGCCCTCTTCGTAGGGGAGCTCTGCTCCCCTGACGACGACTTGCTCGGGTGGGGATCATCACCCCACCACTGCGCAGTCTTTCACCCCTCGAATAGGTGATATTAGTTAGGGGAGCCTGCTCCCCTAAATCCCCTCCGTCCCGCTGCGCTCTCGCTTGCTTGCCGTCCACACCCTGGGTCGAGTAGCAAACTGCCGGACATTGTGTGCCTTGCAGACAAACGAAAACACACATGCTTGTCCCGCGGCGGCTACTCTCCCAGGGCGCCATTCGGCGCTTCGTAGGGGAGCTCTGCTCCCCTCTCGAGGACTTGCTCGGTCGGGATGAACCCGACACTGCGCAGTCC
>CAYOCI010000127.1:0-5601 GCA_964402415.1 uncultured Clostridia bacterium | reverse complement strand
GCCGTTCTGCGACGGGAGCCACGTGGAGACGGGGTTCCACGCGCACCTCTGAGGGGCAGGGAAGCGGGACGGGCTGCAGAACATTGATAGGCAGACTGCGCGCGCGAGGCACGTAGACCGCACAGCTGCATGCTAGGCGCAGGAAGGCCGTGTCGATCATTGTGACGCCCGCAAGCTTGGTGGGCGGGAGGGGGCCCACCTGTAGTGAGTACCGTCTGCGAGCAGATTCACTGCACGGACAACGCGATCTGCGCCAACATCGCATCCCTCGCCGACCAACGGTCGTTGTTGTCTCAGAACGTCCTGTCTCAGCTCCGGAACCTGGTTGAAGGGGTTGCGGTTCGTATACACACGGGAGACCCTGATTCGGAATTCTCGTACGAGGCAGTAGGACCGGCGCTCTCCTTTGTCAGGAGCAAAGCGAGATTCAACTTCCTTGGCAGGTTCCACAAGCTGATTCAGGCGAGTGCTTCCCACTACACCTTGGACGGGGACGCTTCCGAGCGTCTGATGCTCAAGTACTACGAGTACCTGCACCGCATTCGCAGCCTGCTCCAAGACGTATGCGGAATGGCCGTACTGGAGAACCTCGAGGACTTCCCTGTGGACCTCGATCCGTCGCTGCAGGAGTACCACGAGAAGATCGCGGCGAGAGTTCTTGCGGTCCGTTCGCTTCCGCCAGACAGAAGCGCTTCAGATCGCTTCTACATCCACAAGATCCGTCCGTTCTTCGTCGATGGCGGGGTCTACTACGAAGTCACCTTCTACCGCGCCGTCAACAAAGTGAACAAGTTCGACCGCATCATCGCTTTCACCGACGTTGACATCACTGACGAGTACGCTGCGATGTTGACGCTTCACAGGGACTCAATCGAGGTGCTTGGTCGCACAATGCCCATCACGATCATTCGTGGATGGGAGGTCTCGATCCGCCCGTGCGAATTCGACAACTTCGCGCGTCTTCTCGGGCTTGCAACACGTGTTCGAACCAACGGACCAGAGTATCGATACTTGATGCGGGCGCTGACATTGGGTTCAGGCAACCTGCTCGATCTGATCGACCTGCCGGATGATCGTTATCAGTTGGTGAGGTCAGAAGCAACTGCGGGGGTCAGCAAGCCACAGATCTTTCCCGCGCTCGACAGGGCGCGTCGCATTCTACGGGGCGTCGCTCCGGGGCATAACGTGATTCGTTATCTG
Organism: uncultured Clostridia bacterium; assembly: GCA_964402415.1. Taxonomy (GTDB): domain Bacteria; phylum Bacillota; class JAAYKD01; order JAAYKD01; family CAYOCI01; genus CAYOCI01. The sequence goes on along the minus strand of CAYOCI010000127.1, from coordinate 4,401 downwards.
ATGCTGCGAATGCGTAACCAGTTCCTGAAGCCTCAGTACAGTTCAGGTGAGTGCGAGAGTCTGTCCGGGCTGAACCTCAGCTACGGCTGCATCCCTTTTGACACGATGCCTCTGTGTACCTCGCTCGTAGGACACAACCCGCGTTACTGGGACCTCATCGAGAGCATTGATGTGAGTGAACGGACGCACGAACTGCTTGCTCGCCGTGTCAAGAGTAATGTCGAACACCGCGCGATCCTGTACACCCCCGTCGCGGACCTCGAGGAGTTTGGAGACGTCGACCGACTAATCGGCACCTTCAACAACCTCGTCTACTGCAAGCACAGAGAGCGTCGGGCACTCGTGTCCGACAAAGGGCACGTGTTCATCCGCGGCTATGAGAACGACACTGTCTCCATCGTTGAGACCCTTCAGGGATACGCATCGTCAGGAATCGCAGGGTACACCCACGCCGTCGAGCAGTGGCTTCGCAGCTCTTCGCGACCTATCGACGACCCGGCGAAGGTTGACGGGCTCAAACGGCTATTCAGCGAGTCGCAAGTTGCCCTGATATATGGAGCGGCCGGTACTGGCAAGTCGACAATGGTCGACCACATCGCGCACTACTTTAGCGACAAGCAGAAGCTCTTCTTGGCGCACACAAACCCGGCGCTCGACAACCTCAAGCGCAAGGTTACCGCGCAGAACTCGGACTTCCGGACGATCAGCAGCGAAATCCTGAGGAGTGCAATCGATCCCGAATACGACGTGCTAGTCATTGACGAGTGCAGCACCGTGAGCAACGCGGACCTAATCAAAGTGCTGGAGAAGACGAGATTCAAGTTGCTCGTACTCGTCGGCGACGTGTACCAGATAGAGTCGATTCAGTTCGGAAACTGGTTCAGCATCATACGGTCCTTCATTCCGTCCACATCGGTGTTTGAGCTGACGACTCCCTACAGAACCAAGAACCAGTCGCTCTTGGACTTCTGGAACAAGGTGCGGGCGATCGACGACGACATCGCTGAGGTCATGGCTCGCAATGGGTACTCGGCGGGGCTCGACAAGACCCTCTTCGAGTCCCATGGGAACGACGAGATCATTCTCTGCCTGAACTACGACGGTCTCTATGGCATCAACAACGTCAATCGGTTTCTTCAGAGCAGCAATCCTGGCGCAGCGACTACATGGCGGGTATCGACTTACAAGATCGGCGACCCAGTCCTGTTCTTCGACAGCGAGCGATTCCGACCGGTGATATACAACAACCTCAAGGGCGTGATAGTGGACATCGTCCGCGCCCACGGTCGAATCCAGTTTGACGTCGCGCTTGATCGACCGCTCAGCCAATTCGACGTCACAGGTGCCGAGCTTGAATGGGTGGGCGATTCGACGGTGCGTTTCTCTGTATACGAGCGTGACACGAGTGACGAAGATGATGACTCTCTAAACACGACCGTACCGTTCCAAGTGGCGTACGCTGTGTCGATCCACAAGGCCCAAGGACTCGAGTATGAATCGGTAAAGATCGTCATAACCGATGCGAACCAAGAGGACATCACACACGCCATCTTCTACACAGCGGTGACCCGGGCGCGTGAGCGCTTGCAGGTATTCTGGACACCTGAGACGCAGCAGGGCGTGCTTGGAAGCCTCAGTCGCGGCACCAATCCAAAGGACGTCTCGCTTCTTACGAGTCGGCGTGGCCTGGTACCAGCCGTGGGATAGGAGGCCTGACGCGAATGCGCCGGGGGTGCGGTTCACGGCCATCTCGAGTTCTCGGATGTTCGCTCTCTTGAATGCCTGCCGCCGTCTCGTCGCTCAGTCACCGGTCTGCGCCGCGCGTAGCATAGGCATCGAGCTGACGGCTACACGGTGGACTGACCTGAGAGCGCAGGGCCGCCTCTAGAACGTAGGGCCGTCGGAGGGAAGCGAAGGCATGACCACTACCCGGGCCATCGTGGCGACCACAGACCTGCTCCCCAATGGCTACCAGCACACGCTGGAGGATCTTCGGAGAATGGCGGATGCGACTAAGTCGACGATGCAGGCTGTCTACTTGGATCACCGGCCCGACAGTGAGCCCATCGGCCATATCACTGACGCGTGGATTGAACTCCAGCCCGACGGTGAACAGCATGCTCTGTGGGTCGAGATTGAGCACCCATCTAACCTGTCACAGGACGACATTCAGAAGCTTCTCGGCGAACGCCGCGGCATGAGTGTCGCGTTCTTCGGGCCCATTGCTATCAGCTACGATCCGGCGGAAGGGAATCCGGACCTGATTCTCGGCTACAGTCCTGAACTCGGCTACGACCAAGGAGAGATGTTAGAGGTAGCCCAGCAGTTCGGCTTGAGTCGAAGAGTCGGCGCCGGCGAGTATCACCAGCATGCGGCGGTCACGCCTACCGCGGTCCTTCTTGTGTTCGCGCAGGTGTTCGTACCATTGGTGGTGGATGTCGTGTTTCGCGAGCACGTCGCCGCAGTGCTCCGAGCGCTCGGCAGCATGGTCAAGGTTCGGGGTGTTGCGCCGGACCTTGTCAGGGCCTCATTCGAGGATGGCCCGTCGCGAGTAGAGGTTGCTGTTCCGTGGACCGGCGACGCCGATGCCGTCCAGGCGGCCGTGTCGGCGGCTCTGCGTGATGCGCTGCGAAAGAACCAGCAGGGTGGGGATGATTACGCCAGTCTGGACCAGTGACTCATACCCGCTGTCTAACAAACGCGTCGAGAGTGGGCGCAGTCAGCGCTAGCCTCAAGGCAGCGCATGCGCGCCGCTCATGCACAGCACGCTAGGTTGAGTGAGGTAGGCGTTGAATCGACTGGACAGTCTTCACCAGCATGAAGAAGAGCTCCGAACCGAGTCGCTCGTGCTAGTCGACAGCTCGACAGTCCTGAACGCGCATCGGCAGGCCCTCGAGAGTGGAATGGATGTCGCGTTCATGCACTCGCGTGATAGCGCAGACGATTCGGACGATGCACTCCAGTTCCGCGCACTCGGTATTCGATTGTTCAATTCCGCCGGGGGCGCACTGAAGCTGGCACTGTCTGGCTGGTATCAAGGAGCCTTCGCTCTCACAAGGGATAGTTTCGAGACCGCGGCGCTGATTCGGCATCTCTCGGCGGCCCCGAATCGAATGCTTGACTGGCGTACCGCCCCAGCCACTGATCGTCGGTCACGCTACAGCCCGGCCAAGGTGCGACTCGGCCTAGAGGAGCACGGACTGCTTCCATCCTTCATGGATCAGCAGCGCTACGCCCATCTATGCGAATATGCTGCCCACCCCACCCCGGATTCCCATCAGTTGCTCGGCCCGTCGGACCTCGCGAGCATCGGGCCCTTCGTGGATCTTGGGTTCCTCCAGGCGTGGATGGGAGAGACGGTGCCTATCGTGGCCGTGGGCGCCCTCGCGCTCGCGGATCGGTTGCCAATGGGTAGCCCGGCAAATCAGGAACTGAGTGATGCCCAACGCCGAATCATTCGTTCTTGGCTGCGTCTCTACATGCCAGAGTCCCATGTCTAGGGCGCCCTGCCCTGAAACGGCGTTCGCCGAATACAGCAGAGGCAGCTGCTACTGGGCGGGCTTCCTGATGGCGGACGGCTACATCAAGACGCGGAAGGGCTTTCAGCTTCTCCGGCTCAAACTGGCGGCATATGACCAGGACCATCTTGAGCGCTTCCTTTCTTTCGTGGCCTCCAGCAACCGCATCTTCAACGAGACGGACAGCAAGCTCGGATGCACCAAGGCCTACGTCGAGGTCCAGAACCAGCGGATGATTGCGGATCTTGCCGCAAGGTTTGGAATTGTCGCGAACAAGACGGAAGTCGCCTGCTATCCTGAGATTCCGGCGGTCCTGGCCTCGCACTTCATTCGCGGGTTGTGGGACGGTGACGGAGGATGGCACTATGACCGCCAGAAGGGGCGCACACGCCCATACCTCACGGTGAAGTCGGAACCGCTGGCGGCGGCCCTGTCTGGCCAAGTCGAGCGTGCGCTCGGGTTCCCGTTTCGATTCTCCGTGAACAACGGCACCGCCTCGCTCAGGCTCTACTCCCGCGCGGAGGTCATAGCGTTTCGTGACTGGCTCTACGATGACTGTGGTGACTTCTACATGCCTCGCAAGCGGGATAAGGCCTATGCGACGGATCTCGCACCGAGATCGAAGGCGTGAGGGCACCAGCCTGACAATGGCTTCCATCTGACTCGCTTCGCTCGCAGGTGAAGCCAACCACGTTCTGAGAGCGGCAGCTACAGCCAGTGCGCAACGATCGACATGACTTGTTACGCTCACATGCCATCTCTAGCGCGTCACGCCGACCGAGCGAGGGGACCCCATGCCCACCCCAGCCCTCCTCCTGCTCCTCGCCATCCCGGCCCTCGGCCTGCTGATCCTCTGGCTGGCCCTCTACCGCTGGGGCCGCAA
>CAYOCI010000126.1:0-5613 GCA_964402415.1 uncultured Clostridia bacterium | reverse complement strand
GCCAGGTACCAGTTGTCGGCCGGTCGAGGCACCCGAGAAGGTTCATCATGGTTGATTTGCCTGAGCCTGAAGGCCCCATGATGGCGAGCGATTCACCTGGTTCGATCACTAGGCTGACGTCGCGTAGGGCATGAACCTTGATCTTGCCCATGGTGTAGGTCTTACTGACGTCGCGGATCTCGATGATAGGCATAGTCAACAGCTCCTATCGGGGACCGGCAGGCACTTGAACGCCTCCGGTCGGCCGCTGGACTCCCGTTGGCGCTTGGCTCCTTACTCCGCCACCTGTCACGTTGGCCCCTCCGGGTATCATGCCGCCCATACCTGAGCTCGTGCCGATGACGACCACGTCGCCTTCATTCAGCCCTTCGGTGATCTCAGCCAAGGTCGTGGTCTGGATACCGACTTTCACCGGTCGCTGCAGCTGTTCGCCATTCACCATGACCGTGACAACCGACTGACCAGCGCTACGCTTGACGGCATCACGCGGTATGGAGATCACATTTTCCTTATTGGTCACGATAATGTCAGCATTGGCAGTCATGGCGGGACGGATCAGGTTTGGCTCCTGAATATCAAGGGTAACTGGGAAGGTGGCAACGCCATCCTTGGCCACGCCCTCTTCGGAGATCTTATTGACTACTGCCTTGTAGCTCTTACCCACCAAGGCATCGATGGTAACGGTTGCCTTCTGACCGGGCTCAAGACGAGCGACATCGAGCTCGTCAATGCTGATGACCAACTGCATCCCGCTCATGTCATACATGGTAGCTAAGACGGTGTTGGCAGCCAACCGTTCACCCTTTTTGGGGGTCAACTTCGGGTAGACTTTGCCGTTGATCGGCGCTTTCACTGTCAAAGCGTCGTAATCTGTCTGTTTCGAATCGAGGTTTGCCTTCTGGTTTTCCACCTTCATCGCGGCTACCTCGACAGCGGTGGCGCCATCGTTGCCAAGCACCGAAGTCAGGTCATTCCTGGCTGCCGTCAGATCATAGCTGGCCTTCTGTTCCTGGTAGACTACCGCGTCGTTACGCAGTTCCAGCAACAGGTCTCCGGCTCTAACACTCTGACCTTGGCTGACATGGAGTTTCTGAACGGTACCGGTCACCTTAGGTTTGATATCGCCACTCTCGAGGCGATCGAGCTCAAGCTGTGCCTGTTTCGCGGCAGCCACCACAGCATCGCTCTGGAGAACGGCTAGCAGATCGCCCTTCTTGACATTGGAGCCATCGGCCACCAAGACCTGTGCGACCCTACCGCTCACCTTGGGCTTAATCTCTGTGGACTCCAACTTGCGCAGGTCTGCACGGGCTTGGTCAAGCGCAAGAACAACGCTATCGTTCTTGATTACCGCCAGCACTTGCCCCTCTGTCACCCAGTCGCCGCTTCTAACCATGACCGCGATGATATCGCCGCTGATCATCGGTTTGACATCCTTCTGGATGGTATTGGTGAGGCTGCCCTTGACGGTGGATGTCCAACCAACGCTCGTGTCGGTGCTCTCGATGGTGACATTGACACTCATCCCCGCCAAGAGGTCGCCATCATTGTCAATGGTGATCTCAACGGGATAGTAGACGGTGTTGGCCTGGCTGACCCAATTGGCTGAGATATCAGTGACCCGGCCTTCATAGGTATTGGCGGTGGCGCTGACGGTCACCAGGGCTCGTGCTCCTTTGACAATACCAGTGATGACATTCTGCGGGACGTTAACGGTAGCTCGCAGCTGGCGGCTGTCACCGATGATCCCGGCTAAGGTGTTGGTACTCACGGTATCACCAACGTTCAGCTTGAGGTCACTTACCTTACCTGTGGCTGGGGCACGCAGTTCGAGATTGGCAACATCCTTCGCTTTGTTCTCCACGTTGGTCTGCGCTTGCCTGATCTTGAGCTTGACGTCCTCAGTGGCTGACTGTAGCCGGTTGGGTTCGCGGACGGACATGAGAATGTCCTGTGCGGTGACGCTCTCACCCACATAGGTGTCCACGTAGCTTACCTGACCATCAAACTCAGCGTAGATCTTCAGATTGGACAGGTCTTGTTGCTTGCTGTCACGGTTAGCTCGAGCTTGCCTAATCCTCGCTTCCAGATCGGCGTTATTGGTGTTGCCTTTGCTTGGATCATAGAGCGTAAGCAGATTAGTGCTGAGGGCGACCTCGTCACCTGCCGAGACCAGCAGGTTGGTGACAGTGCCGTCCCAACCAGCATAGATCTTCAGGTTCTCGAGGTCCGACTTCTTCTGATCATAGTTGACCTGCTGTTGGGAGACCTTGAGTTCAGCATCGCGTAGCGAGCTCGCCAACCCTTGGTTCTGCCTCACGACCTTGGCGTAGTCATTCTGCGCCAAAGCCAGATCCAATCGCGCCTGCTTATACGATGCGACCACGGATGAGTTGCTGAATCGATAAAGCAGGTCGCCCGCCTTTACCTGTTGCCCCTCTTTGACCAGAACCTCGTCAACATAACCAGCGACGGTGGTCTTGATATCGGACTTGTCGATGGCTTGCACATTTCCTGACCCCGAGATGCTCTCTTGCAGAAGCCCTTTGGCCACCGTCACAGTCCTAGTTCTGTTCATGAGGGTTTGTGCGGTTCGACCACGGCGGTAGACACGATAGGCATAAAATCCCCCGACCAGTACCACGATCGCCACGATGGCTGCGATCCACTTTTTCTTCATTGGCCTGCCTCCCTAAGCTCTCAGTTACCGCTATTCCTATAACATACGCCAAGTCTATACCGCCGCCCTGCCTGCAACAACCACGGAAATCTTACAAAATGATGAACAAAGTCTAAAAGGGTTAGGACCATACGAGACATGATGTAAAGGAGTAAGGTAAGATAAGAGCAGAAGTCAAGTATCCAGAGTCAGGAGTCATATGGGGAATGATCCGTATGCAAGGGGCGCAACCGCTCGGCCGCTCAACGGCGGGCCCTTGACCCCGTGATCACTTGACTCCTGACTCTCACGCACACCGGAGGTGTTTTCGATGAAAACCCGCATTCTCATTGTTGATGATGACAGCAATATCCGTGAACTAATCGACCTATATATGACGAAAGAGGGCTACGAGTGCCTGCACGCTGCCGACGGTCAAGAGGCGGTGCAGATGGCGAAGCAGTTTAAGCCCGCCCTCATGATCCTCGACATCATGCTGCCAAAGAAGGACGGATGGCAGGTCTGCCAAGAGATCAGACGGGATCAGCCGATCCCAATCATCATGCTCTCTGCTAAGGGCGAGGAAGTTGATAAGGTTCTGGGGCTGGAACTAGGCGCGGATGACTACCTGACTAAGCCGTTCAGCCCACGCGAGCTGATGGCACGGGTCAAAGCGGTGCTCCGCCGCACCTCGGACGACGCAGGCAGTGAGATTGAAGCCCTGGAGTTTAGCAATCTGGTGATCAACCTTACCAGTCGCGAGGTGAAGGTCGATGGACATCCGGTGGTGCTTACCCCTAAGGAGATGGAGCTGCTGTGGTTCTTGGCTAAGAACGCCGGACGTGTCTTCAGCCGTGAGCAGTTGCTTGAGAAGGTTTGGGGTTATGAGTATTTCGGCGACGCACGCACGGTGGATGTCCATGTGAAGCGTCTGCGTGAGAAGCTAGGCATCACCGAGCAGACCGGCTGGACGATCAAGACTATCTGGGGCGTCGGCTATAAGTTTGAGGTGACTGCTCCGTGACCAAGAGCTTGTTCAGCCGCATGATGGGTACCTATCTACTGATCATCGCTGTCATGGTGGTGGCGCTGATGGGGTATCTACCACTTCGCGTTACCGACTATTTCGTCAAAGCCACTGAACAACGCCTTACCGCGAAAGGGCAGGATTTCCTCCACGTAGCGCGCAGCTTCCTGCTCGGACGTGAGGATTATTCGACCACTGTCCAGCTGCTGGCGATTATCGAGCAGGTACTGGACAGCCAATCGTGGATCGTTGCCCCCAACGGGCAGATCTTGGCGACCTCGCCTTCAGGTGGCGCTCTGGCACGGGGAGTGCGCCTTGAGCAGAGCGAGTTCGCCCAGGTCATGGAAGGCCAGATCGTCTCACGGCAGGGGACGATCCGCAACTCCAACCAAGTCATGATCTCGGTCGCCATCCCCGTGACCGCCAGTCATAACGGTGGAGCGGTGATAGGTGCTCTGTTTCTGCACGCACCGCTGGTGAGTGTCCAAGCAACGGCGCTGGTCGTAAGACGGCAGATCATGCTCACCGCCCTGGTCGCGATGTTGATCGCTTTGGGCCTCGCACTGAGGTTCTCCCGTAGCCTCTCACAGCCGCTCGGCCTGATGAATAAGGCCGCCTTGGCCATGGCACAGGGAGATTTCACTCGGCGAGTGGAGTCCAGCCACGAGGATGAGATCGGACAGTTGGCCAACAGCTTCAACTTTCTGGCCGGGTCGCTTCAGCACTCGATCTTGTCGCTGAAGACCGAAAAGGGCCGCATGGAGAATCTCTTGACCAGCCTGACCGAAGGGGTGGTGGCCACCGACGAGAGCGGTTCACTAACGCTATTCAACCCCGCTGCTACGCAGCTGCTGGAACTGGACGTCTTCCCCCAGGTGGGCAGCCGCCTGAGCGAGATGGATCTTCCTGAGGAGTTGACCCAGTGGATGAGCGCTGAGGGCAGTGATCAGGTTGCCACCAGGACACTGCTCCTGGGCGACGATCGGGTCTTGGCGGTAACCATCTCCCCCATCACCGATACCGAGTCGCGGACCACCGGTAAGATGGCGGTACTACAAGATGTCACCGAAGCCCATCGCTTAGAGCAGCAGCGCCGGGACTTCGTCGCCAATGTATCTCACGAGTTGCGCACACCCCTGACCTCCATACGCGGGTTCGTGGAAGGGATACTGGATGAGACCATTCCCATGAGTGCAGCCCCCCGTTACCTCAACATCATCCATCGCGAGACCATTCGCCTCTCGCGCTTGATCCACGAACTTCTCGACCTGTCGCATATAGAGTCCGGCCGAACCATCTTGCATCGTGAACCGATCACGCTTAACTCCATGATCACTGCGCTCGCTACCCAAGCGAGAACCGCCACCCGTCAGGAACAGCTGCATCTACGCCTCGCTCTCGAGGCAAGCGACCCAGTGGTGGATGCCGACCCTGACCGCATCGGTCAGGTTTTGCTGAACCTCATCACCAATGCCTGCAAGTTCACCCCACCAGAGGGATCGGTGACCATCACCACGCAAGTTGAGGGTGAACGGCTGGCGCTGCAGGTAGCCGATACCGGCACTGGCATCCCGCCCGAGGATCTACCGCACGTTTGGGATCGGTTCTACAAGGCCGATCGCTCCCGCTCTAAGGAAGGGGTCGGTCTAGGGCTGGCCATCGTCAAGTCGTTGATCGAAGCCCATGGTGAGACGATCACTGTAACCAACGTTGAACCACATGGAGCGGTGTTTACCTTCTATCTGCCACTGGCATATCAGGCTGAGGCCTGATCGCCAGAGTCCCTAGTCCCAAGTCCCTAGTCCCTAGTCCCTAGTCCCTAGTGAGGACCCTGAGTGGTAGATCTCACTACAGAGCCCGCTGAGCGCATATTGAACTGCACCCCCTAAAGTAGACACACAAGGAAAACCCGCCTTGTGTCCCTAAC
>CAYOCI010000125.1:0-6037 GCA_964402415.1 uncultured Clostridia bacterium | reverse complement strand
TCGATCCAGATGTACGGCGGCCTGTTCTGCTGCTCCAGGCAGGCGATGGACAAGCCCTATATCGTGGCCCACAGCCAGAAGCCCTCACCCATCACGGACGAGTTTGATCTGAACTACTTTACCGAGCTGCTCGGCGATGAGCAACTGCAGAAGCTAAGCGCCAAGGCCTTCCTCGCTACCGAACAGCGCATCCCTGGCATTGGCAACGGTGTGCTGCAGGATATCCTCCACATCGCTAAGATCCACCCCAAACGCAAGATGTTCACGCTAAGCAAGAATGAGGTCGACTACCTCTTTCATGCTATCAAGGCGACGCTGAAACAGATGACCGATGAGGGCGGTCGTGATACCGAGACCGACCTCTTGGGGCATCCTGGCGGTTACACCACACGCTTGAGCAAAAACACAGTGGACAAGCCCTGTCCGGTCTGCGGGGAGTTCATCACCAAAGAGGCCTATATGGGCGGCAGCATCTACGTTTGCCCTGGATGCCAGAGGGTCTAGCGGGAGACATTGAAGATCGGGGTCTGACCCCGATCTTCAATGTTTTGGGCTTACGTTGTAATGGATCGTCTCGTCAACGACATCCGTGATGGTACCCTGGGGCGGACGTTCGTGCATGGTTCGACCATCGCTCGCCTGGAACTGACTGCGCCGATCGCTACCAAAGCAGCGGCAAAACCTAAGATGATGCAAGCGGACTTCTTTACCCAGCTCATTGGCACTGAGACCTCCAATCAATGATTATGAGACCAGTCTAGCGCGCTCCACCGCCGGGCTCCATCGCTTTTCCTTACGAGATCGGCATCCAAGCTTACATTTGTGTCAGGTTTGGAGGTGTGGTACGCATTGGCGGCGAAGATAGCGAGCAACGACAGCAAAGGGGGCGAGCTTATGAAACGTATCTCCGCTGACCACGTCACTTGCACACTCTATGCGCAGCACCCACCGGTGGAGCGCGCGATCTCAGGGGAGACGGTCGTCTTTCAGACCATGGACTGCTATGGCAACCAACTGCGCAGCGAGGAGATCACCTTCAGCGACATCCGTGGCGAGTTCAACAACCCAGCCACCGGGCCACTCTACATCGAAGGCGCGCTGCCCGGTGATATCCTCAAGATCCAGATCCTTGATATCAAGGTCGCTGACCAAGGCGTGATGAGCGTCCGACCTAAGAGCGGGGCGTTGGGCGATGTCTTCCAGTCGATCCGTACCAAGATCATCCCCGTCAAGGATAATCAAGCGATCTTCAACGATAGGATTAGCATGCCGCTGCATCCAATGATCGGCGTCATCGGGACTGCCCCTGTGGAGGAGATGAAGACCACTGTCCCTCATCTCCATGGCGGCAATATGGACTGCAAGCGGATCGTCAAGGGCTCTACCGTCTATCTGCCTGTCTTCGTTGAAGGGGCGCTGCTTTCTATTGGTGACCTGCATGGCGTCATGGGGGATGGAGAGATCGTCATCTGTGCCCTGGAGATGGAGGGAGATGTGACGCTGAGAGTCGAGGTGGTCAAGGGTCGCGAACTGCCGCTGCCACTGGTTGTCGATGGCGATACTGTGATGGTCATCGCCTCGGAGAAGACGCTCGATGAAGCAGCGATTTCTGCCACCAAAGCCATGCACGGCTTTTTGGCCAGAGAGCTGGGGATGGATCAGTTTGAGGCTGGCATGATGCTCTCGCTGATCGGTGAGCTGAGGATCTGCCAGATCGTCGACCCCTTGATGACCACACGCATGGAACTGCCTGTGTCCGTCTTGGAGCGCTATGGCTATCGCCTTCCATGAAGCAGAACTGCACCCACTCTGATCAGAGTGGGTGTTCTAATATGACAATATTTCGATTGGGTAAAAGTCCGGAAACAGTATAAATATATAGTTAACTTGAAGGAAAAGTGACAACATTGAACGAAGTTGAGAAGCATTGGCACACGTGAAAGATCTCAGAGAGTGCCGTTAAAATGGTGAGGAGGTTTCAGATGAAGAAGAGCCTGTCCATGATCCTTGTTCTAGTTCTGTCCATCAGCCTCGCTGCCTGTGCCACCCAACAGACCGCGACGCCCCCCGCCCCGGTCGCGAAGAAGGCCAATGATTACTCCACGGTTTACTCCGGTGAGTTGACCACCATGAACTATCTGGTCTCCAGCTCCAGCTCCGATCAGGCGGTGGCCATGAACACCGTCGATGGTCTCGTCGAGTATGACCCCTATGGCGTCATCAAGCCCTCTCTGGCTAAGTCCTGGAAGGCCAACGATGACAAGACCGTCTGGACATTCACCCTGCGCGAAGGCGTCAAATGGTTGACCTGGGAAGGCAAAGAGTACGCCGAAGTCACCGCTCAGGACTTCGTTGACGCCGCCAAGTACATCCTGGACAAGAAGAACGCTTCCAAGACCGCCAATGTCTTCTACAACAATGTCAAAGGCGCCAAGGACTATTACGATGGCAAGACCACGGACTTCTCCACGGTAGGGATCAAAGCGAAGGACAAGTACACTGTTGAGTACACGCTCCCTCAGCCAATTCCTTACTTCATCACGGTTGTCACCTATACGTCCTTCTTCCCGGTCAATGGCAAGTTCCTGGCTGAGGTGGGTGAGAAGTTCGGCGTTGACCACAAGACCATGCTAAACAACGGCGCCTACATCCTCAAGAACCATGAACCCCAGGTACAGCGCGAGTTCGTCAAGAACGAGCAGTACTGGGACAAGGGCAACGTCCATATCCCGCGCCTGTACTACAAGTACAACAAAGAAGCATCCACTCTTGGACCAGAACTATTCCTGCGCGGCGATATCAGTGTCTCCAGCGTACCCATTGCTACTGCTGAGCAATGGCTGAAGGACCCGACCAAGAAGGACAATCTCCGTCCGGGAACCACCAGCTTCTACACTTACTTCTACGCCTTCAACTTCGAGCCGAAGTTCGCCAAGGAGTATGAACCTGAGAACTGGATGGTCGCCGTCAATAACGTGAACTTCCGTCGCTCCATCTTCCACGCCCTTGATCGTCGCGCAGCCATGCTTACTGCCGAGTCGTATGACCCTGATCGCCGGATCAGCAACACGGTGACCCCGAAGAACTTCGTCGCCGTCGGCGGCAAGGACTACACCCAGATCGGGGATCTGGCTAAGTTCGCCAATACCGAGTCATTTGATAAGGCAAAGGCCGTCTCCTTCCGCGATGCCGCTAAGAAGGATCTCGCCGGCAAGGCGACCTTCCCGGTCAAAGTAATGATGCCGTACAACACCGGTGGTGCTGACTGGGTCAACCGCGTCCAAGTGGTTGAGCAGCAGCTTGAGGGCGTGCTGGGCAAAGACTACGTCGACATCATCCCTGTCGGCTATCCGCCTACCGGTTTCCTCGATGCCACTCGCCGCAACGGCAACTATGCCTTCCAGGAGTGCAACACCGAGGCGACCTATGCTGATCCCCAAAGCTACACCGATCCCTTCATGCCTGAGACCACATCCAAGTACAATCGCCCCTACCTGGCGCAGGGCTATACCGAAGCCAACGGCAAGACCAAGTGGGAGAACATGATCGCTGAGGCCAAGGCTGAGGTCAAGGATATCGCCAAACGCTATGAGCTGTTTGCCAAGGCTGAGGCCTTCATGATCGACCAAGCCTTCCTCATCCCCTACGGCATCGGTGGTGGTGGTTGGATGGCATCCAAGATTAACCCGTTCACCACTCCCTACGCCTCGTTCGGCTTATCGAGCTACAAGTTCAAGTATCAGAAGGTCGACGACAAACCGATGAATACCGAGCAGTTCAAGGCTGAGTTTGCCAAGTGGGAGACCGAGAGAGCCGCCGCGCTCAAGGCAGCTGGTCAATAGAACTTGGCTTATCCATCGGGGAAGCACGCGCATCATGCCGCGTGCTTCCTTTGCTATGTGCCTAGCTAAAAGCCCCCCAGGAAGCAACAACTTCCAGCCGAAAACCGACATGCCTTACTCGTTGACAGATAGTGAGAGCGGACGTATGCTCTGAATAAACAATGTTCACTAAATAAACATCGTTCAGGAATAGGAGGACACATGACCTCGAAAGAACGAAGAGAGCGCGAGCGCGAACGAATGCGGGAAGTGATCCTGGAGGCAGCCAATCAAGTTGCCACACGAGACGGGATCGACTACCTATCGATCAGGAAGATTGCAGAACTGATCGAGTACTCGCCAGCGACCATCTACCGCTACTTCCGGGATAAGGAGGAGATTGTCGATCTGCTCTTGGGTAGTGGCTATCAGAAGATCGTCGCAACGCTCAGTGCGCAACGTCAGCTTCATCCGGACCCACAGGAACGCTTGAAAGGTTTCGCCCGCGGCTATATCCAGATGGCGCTGGCCAACCCAGATGAGTATCGGTCTTTCCTACTGAGTGATCTTCCCGGCGTGTTGGCGCAGACCTCGGTCCTCTTCCAGGGAGCCAGCAGCCAGCGCCCGACCATCGCCATGCTGGTCCAGACCCTGCGCGAGATCGTGAGCAGCGCGGCGCATGTGGACGATGAATGGTATGAGCTGACCGCCCAGGTCATCTGGGCCGCGGCCTATGGTCTGGTCGTGCGTTCGATGATAGAAGGCATTCCGCCTGACCAGATGGAGCGGTTGGTCGAGCGGCACACTGGTTTCGTCGCCAGCGCCCTGCAGGGATCAGTGGCCAAACTCGAGCAAGATGGCGTGGGCCGAGAGGATACGTAGCCCATAGCCCGCGATAGCGGCCGTTCGCAGGCACGCCTTCATGTGGAGCTGGCGTCTACAGCAAACCAGTTACAGTTTTCGGCGATATCCACGAAGACCAGAGGAGGAAGAGTAGGATGAAAACCCTAATAGCTTACACGTCCAAGAACGGCTTTACGGAGAAGTGCGCGCGACTATTGCAGGAGCGAATGGGGCAAGAGGTCACACTGGTGAACCTCGCCGCCAATCAGCCAGTCAACCCCGCCGACTATGACTGCATTGCCCTGGGTGGCTCGATCTACGCGGGCAAGACCCAGCAGGAGTTGACCAAGTTCTGTCAAGACCACGTCGAGACCCTGCTCGGCAAGAGATTAGGCCTGTTCCTCTGCTGTGCCAATGTTGATCAGTTGGACCAGCAGATGGTGACGACCTTTGATGCTCGCCTTCTCGAGCACGCGGTCGTCCGTGAGCACCTCGGCTATGAGTTCGACTTTGCCAAGCTGAACTTCATGATGAAGATGATCGTCAAGGCGGTAGCGAAGGTATCCAGGAGCGAGACCCGGATTATGAATGACAACCTGCAAAGGTTGGCCGACGCCTTGCGCTAGGGCGTAGCGAGAGAAGTGGAGGTGCTGAAGCGTGTTGAAGAAAGTGCTGCTCGGCGTCTTGGCCGTCGTTCTGATCGTGGCCATCGGCGGTGGTTATATGATGGTCAGCCTAGGCAAGCAGACCGATGCCGTTATGTCGAGCCTGAGCATTAAGGACGTGGATCTTGCCTCAGTTGCCGATGGCACTTATACCGGCGAGTTTGACGCCAAGCTGGTCTATGCCAAAGTACGGACAACCGTCAAGAACCACCGCATCGTGAGCGTCGAGATCCTCGAACACCGCAATGGTCGCGGCAAGGCCGGAGAGCAGGTCACCTCAGAGATTGTCGCTAAGCAATCGCTAACGGTCGATGGCGTCTCAGGAGCCACCATTAGCAGCAAGGTGATTACCAAGGCCGTAGAGCTAAGCCTGCGCAAACCGTAGCGACTGGCATCATCCTGAGGAGATCTCCGGGATACACTATAAGCAACTCTTTGCTTGGCGTGATAGGACTCGCCGTGCTCCTTCACGAAATAGCTCAGAAGTAAGCACTCGCAAATGACATAAGGAGGCCAGCATGATGAAGATAGTCCTATTTGGCAGCAACCTCTGACCCGGCTGTGGACCAGTGAAAGAGTTTCTTTCACAGAACAACGTTGAGTTCACCTATGTGAACATCACCGAGAGCATGGCCAATCTGAAGTCCTTCTTTAAGTATCGCGACAACGACCCACGTTTTGCCGAAGTTCGCGAGGGCGGTCGCGTCG
>CAYOCI010000124.1:0-6308 GCA_964402415.1 uncultured Clostridia bacterium | reverse complement strand
CCTGGGGCCGACGATCGACCATGGTGATACACTGGGGTGGGCAGTGCCGAGCACAGTCGCTGCAGCCAATGCAGACGGAATGGTCGAAGACGGGCCGCGGGCGTAGGTAGAAGCTGAGGAAGTCAGCAACTCCCTTGGGCAGGCGATGACGGAGGATGGCGATGTCGCGGGCCTTGGGCACCTTGAAGCCGGCTTGGTAGAGCTCACTGATCGTCGCTCCTGAGGTCTCGAGCTCATCCGCCGAAGATGGGATCAGCCCTCGTTCCAGCGCTCTCGCCAGCGTAGACACGCGCTGCGGCCCCAGACCGATCAGCGCACAGGCTGCGAGATCGAGCGCATGCGGGTCGGGACTGACCAAGAGCGCCCCGACGTGGCGGGGATCGCCGGCCGATGGCCCCATCCCTTCCATCCCCACGATCGCATCCATGATGCTCAGCCCTGGATGAACCGCCTCGCAGATATCCACCAAGAGATCCGTGAAGAGGCGGACCTCCGGCATCTTCAGGTGGTACTCCACCTTGGCCATGCCAGGGATCACCCCAAACAGGTTCTTGACCGCCCCCGTAAAGGTGGTCATACCGTGGGTCTTGAACTTGCATAAGCTGATCACCAGATCCGCATCGACCACGGGCCTGATCACCTCGAGCTTCCGCACCAGCTTGCCATTGGGCGCGGGTAGCTCCGCCACGCCGAAATCATGGTTCAGCTCAGCCCCGCTGAGCTGCGCAGCCTCTTCCATCCCACAATGGGCGTAGATCCCCCGCAGCCAGCCTTCGTTGTAGGGCCCCCCGGGGCTGTCGCCGATGATCGCTGTGGCGCCCAGTTCCTTGACCATCCTAGCCACCGCCGCGACCACGTTCGGGTGGGTGGTGGTCGCCTCCTCGGGGCGCTTCTTCATCAGCAGATTGACCTTCAGCAGCACCTTCATCCCCGGCTTGACATAGGCTCCCAAGCCCCCGACCAGATCCAGTGCCTCCCTTAGAGCTCGATCAACGACCTCTTGCTCATAGCTGTCAGCTTTCACTAGTGCAACGCGCTTGTCCATGATATCGAATTGCCTCCATCACGAAGTGTCCGCAGCCCACCTCAGTCTCTCCCCCGCATCATCATCTGCGCCAAGGGGTTGGCCCGATGCAGCTTGACCGCATGGAACTGGCAAAGCTCATGGCAGCAGAGACACTCAATACAAGTCTCGTAGTTGATCTTCTTGTTGGTTCGATCAATGGCGTTGACCGGGCAACTGTCCACGCACATGTTGCAGTCTCGGCATTTCTGCCTATCCACCAACGGCTGGGTCTTGAAGAACCCGATCACCGCTTTCAGCATCCAGCTCGGACCCTTCATACCAATGCCGCTGGGCAACTTCCAGTTCGCAATGCGGGGGATCTCCTGATAGTCGCCCTCTAGCTCAATCTCACTGAGCTTGAGCGTGCCCAATCCCATGATCTCAGCCTGACGGACGGTCGGCACCTGACTGGCCTCGATCCCCATCATCCGGCAGCCAACCGCGTCCAGAGCCACTGGGTCGGTGGCCATCAGTAGCGCTCCCACCGGATGAGGCGAGCCAGCGGTGGGGCCATTGCCCTCGTGGCCGACCACTGCATCCATCAGGTTCAGATCGACCCCACAGGCGCGGTGAATATCGGCGATCAGTTCGCCGAAATCATCGTGATTCGGCGCCGTCTTGTGATAGGTGGCTTTGCTCAGCCCGGGCAGTGAGCCAAACAGGTTCTTGACCGCCCCGGTATATAGCTGAGCGGAATGGCACTTAAACTTGGGCAGGTTGATCACCACATCGGCATCAACGATCGCCTTGGCTATATAGAACTCCTTGAAGAAGCGGCCGGTCTTGCTGGGAACTGGCACCGCCCCTTCGCTATCGAAGTTGATCAGGCGCGCTCCTTCTTCACGGCAGACCTGGGCATAGCCGCAGACCTCCAGGGCTTTAGCAGTGGGCGAGATCCCCGCGATGGCGCCACCGGCACTATCACCGACCCAGGCTTCTGCCCCCTGGGCTTTGACCGCTCGCACGACCGCCCGCACGAACTCGGGGTGCGTGGTCGCCGCCCGGTCCGGGCTGACCGGGCCGATCATATTGACTTTGAGTAGAACCTTCTGCCCCGACTTGACAAAGCGCTCCCAGCCACCCAATAACTCCATTCCTTCGTCTAGCGCCTTGCGCAGCAGATCTTGGTCGTACTGCTCACAACGCTTGAGTACCACCGTCGACATATCGCTCGCCTCCTAAGCCTTGCCGCCCGCGCGGGGTGGCCGCAACTATTGCCAATGGTATCATTACCTCTGTGATGTTGAATTCTGCGGCAACCAACCATATCCTCCCCAGTGGTTAGGGAGACTACCGAAAGACTATGGACGTAGCACCTAGTGTTTACCGACTCACGTCCATCCGAATCTGCCTCTGGACTCATTTGTTCTCTAGTCACACCCATTCGGGTACGGTAAAATCTTTGGAGAGGTTGGAAAGGACGTGGCCTAAACATGCAAGAAAGACAGTTTGGACTCATCGATATGATGCTGATCGGATGTGCAGTCATCTGGGGATCCAACGTGGTCGCCATCAAGCTAGCACTCACGCAGCTCTCTCCGCTCTCGTTCAACTCCCTGCGCTTCATCGGTGCGGCAGCCCTCAGCTGGGCAGTGCTGCTTTGGCGTGAGCCGGGCGCTCGCCTGGACAAGCGCGACCTGCCTAAACTGATCTGGCTCGGCATTCTCGGGCACACCCTCTACCAGGTGATGTTCATCACCGGAACCAATCTCACTTCCGCTGGCAACACATCGCTGCTGCTGGCTACCATCCCACTCTGGGTCTCGGTTCTTTCAGGCATCTTGGGTCTGGAGAAGGTACGGGCGCAGACTTGGCTGGGCTTGGCCTGTTCCTTCGGGGGAATTCTGTTGGTAACAGTCGGCGGCGGCAAGCAGATCAGCTTTGGCCAGATGACCGCCCGTGGAGACCTAATGGTCCTCGTGGGGGCGCTGATGAACGCTTACTACACCATTTCCAGCAAGCCGCTGCTAGCACGATACAGCCCCCTGCAGTTCAACGCCTATACCATGACGGCTGGCGCGATGGGACTGCTAATCTTCTCCAATAAGACCTTGCGGGCTCAAGACTGGTCAGCCGTTGGAGCGTACGGATGGGGTGGGCTGGCCTTTTCCACCGTCATGGCCATCGTCCTTGGCAACATTATCTGGAATAGCGGTATCAAGAAGATTGGCGCTTCGCGCACGGCGGTTTACAACAACCTGCAGCCAGCTGTCGCCATGGTGGTAAGCTGGGCGGTTCTCTCGGAGAAGATCCTACTGCCGCAGCTCTTGGGCGCTTGCGCCATCATCGGCGGCCTCTACATCACCAAGATGACGGGGCTGCCATGGGTGAAGAAGACGACCGTGGCAAAGGGGGCGTAAGGCATGTCCGTTAAGCAGGTGATCGTCCTACGCAAGGACCTCAACATGCGCAAGGGCAAGATGGTCGCCCAAGGCTCCCATGCCGCGGTGCACGTCATCCTCGATCAAGGCAAGATCTCGCGCGGTGAGCTGGTCATCCCGCTCAGGGGCGATCTGGCCGAGTGGCTGGAGGGTGGCTGTAAGAAAATCTGCGTCGGGGTCAACTCCGAGCAGGAACTGATCGAGGTCTTTCAGCGGGCCAAGGCCAAAGGGCTTCCTGCGGCACTGATCCGTGACGCCGGGCACACGGAGTTCCACGGCGAGCCTACGCTAACCGCCGTCGCCATCGGCCCCGCCCGCGAAGAAGTGATTGATGCGATAACGGGAGAGTTGACGCTGCTGTAGGCCGGGCGGCCTCAGGCACTAGCTAGACACTAGCTAGCCATGACGCTTGGGCGGCGCCACGGAGGACGAGAAGCCAGAACGCTCCGCGTTCCTCCACGGGCGGGTCCGTAGCCTCGCAGCCATGCTGCGATGGTCTACCCTCCCGCGGGTCGCCTGCAGGCGACCCTAACGAGTACTTTCATATTGGACACTAGAGAAGTATGATTTACGATGGGATGAGGAGTAGCTATGCTGCGCCTCTTTCATTTGGTGCCAGGCACTAAGTCTTTAAGTTTCTGTTCCCTCTGCCCTCGGATATCTGCTTAGGCGCTCAACCGCCGCAACCTCCGCTGCATATAATGTCGTATGAGCGCAAAGGAGAGGATGTCAGATGTCACGTCGTAGGGTTGGCGGTATTCTAGCGATCATCCGGGACTATGCCGAGATGATCCTTCTGGTAATCGCCGGGGTCACCTTTGTGAGGATTCTGCTGTTCCCCAATATCTTGGACATCTCCATACTGTTCATGGTCATGCTCCTGCTGGCGGCCCTGGCCTGTTGAGGAATGGGGCAAAACAGGGACAGGGAGACCAGTCACCGATTGCTGGGCAGAGCCATATGCTAATGGTAGAGACTGGAGCGAGGCTGAGCCATAAGCCCCAGGTGAAGGAGGAACGCGTCATGATGAACATGGGTGATATGTCGACGATGTCCGGGCAAGCTACGGGTGCCTATACCCCTGCTATGCCTAACCAAACCACCCAATACCCTGGCGTACAGTACCCAATGATGGGCCAGTATCCGTGGATGCAGAGTGGCTGTTGTCAGTATCCGACCCTCTACTCCATGGGACAATATCCGATGGGGCAGTATCCCATGATGACCTATCCGGGCATGCAGTATCCCACCATGGGCATGGGACAGAACCCCATGGATATGATGCGGATGATGTGCGAGGGCATGAAGCATCATATGCAGCATATGATGGATGAGATGATGAAGCACCACATGGAGCAGCACCACATGGAGCAGCATCACTGCAAGAGCTAGGAACCCTCGGGCGTGATGGCCGGCAGACAGCCGGCCATCACGTTTTTCGGTGTACTTCGTTTTCGGGTCGCCGGGGTGAAACAATACCAGGGGGGCAACGTATTAGTAGTATGGAAAGGGATGGTGATTCTGCATGAAGCAGTTGTTTCCCGCCACCATCGGCATAGGAGCCGGTATCGGCATGATCGTGGCCATCGCCATCTTTGGATCACAAGCCCTGGTCTGGGGACTGATCATTGGTGCCGCACTGGGCACGGTCTCCGGAGCCATCATGGCGAGTAGGAAGTAAAAGAGCAGATGCACACCCGCATGGGTGATGCATCTGCCTTTCTGTTTGTCTAGTCGAATAGAGCCGAGTGTCTGACGTCAGCCAGTTCCCGGCCGAGGATCTCACCGCCAAGGGTGCGGAAGGTCTCGACCGAACCGCTGGTGTAGAAGCGATGGAACGGCTGATTGTTGGCGTCAGCTAGACCGTCGCGCTTCTCGAGCGCAGTAATCACCATGCGGACCGCTTCGACGGCGGGGTCAACCAACTGTACCCTGGGGCCCATGATCGCGCTTACCACTTCGGTCAGTAGCGGGTAGTGCGTGCAGCCGAGCACCATGGTGTCGACATCCTTGTCGCCGAAGTAGGCGAGATACTCATGGGCGGCCTTGGTTAGGGCATCCCAGTTGGCCTTCATCCCGGCCTCGATCAGCGGGGTGAAGAGCGGACAAGCCTGGCCAAAGACATGAATCTCGGAATCCATCTGACCGATGGCCTTGTTGTAGGCCTGGGTCTTAATCGTCTTCTCCGTGGCGATGACACCGACACGCTTACTGGTGGTGGTCTTGACCGCCAGCGTTGCCCCCGCAGGGACGACGCCGATCACCGGCACATCCACCGCCGCCTGAGCGGCTTCTAGACCGACAGCAGTGGCGGTATTGCAGGCGATCACCACGGCCTTGGCGCCTTCTGAGACCAGGTACTGAGCGATCTTCACTGAGAAGCCGCGCACCTCTTCATCGCTGCGGGGTCCGTAGGGGACGTTTTTCTGATCGGCAAAGTAGATGGTGCTTTCATTGGCCAGCACCTTATGCAGCTGACGGACCACCGTCAGCCCACCGAGGCCGGAATCAAACAGGCCAATCGGGGCGTTGTTCATGGATGGTCAACTCCTTTTGTGATGGTTGGGGGCTGGATACGTAGGATGTATGAAGTATGACGGATGTATTCGACGGGCAGCGGGCGGTTCCCTTGTGGGGGGAGGGCCGTAGAAGGTTACGGCTTCAGCCTTAGCTAACCCGCCTAGGCTGGCCGGGGGAACCCTACAGTCAGGTCTGCGGTGGACCTACACAATAGATTTCTGGTCGTGCATGCGATGGTACGGCGGTACGCGTGGGATGATTGTGGGTTAGGCGATGCCTAACCCCGACGGGCGGGTCTGATGAACTGTATCCCATAAAGTGAACACGGTAAACTAAGCGCC
>CAYOCI010000123.1:0-6756 GCA_964402415.1 uncultured Clostridia bacterium | reverse complement strand
CTCGCTCCCCTCGTCTGCAGCTCACTCAGCCGTTCGCGGTTGCGCTCGAGGCGCACAGCCGCCTGCTGCAGTCGCTCCAGCTGCATCGGTGCCTCCTGCACCTGCTCCCACGCCCGCTGGACGGCGTCATGCTGCTCGCGGCTATAGCCTAAGTCGCGCTGGAGCTTACGGGTGACCGCCAGTTCACGCTGCTCGCTTTCCGCGTAGCGTAGCGCGGTAAGCTGCTCTTGCATCGACCGGCAGCTCTGCTCCACAGGTCTCAGATCACTCCGGGCTTGTTCTTGGCGCGCCCGCGCACTCGCGAGCGTCGCCTGTTGCGTCAGGTAGATCTCCAGCTGTTGCCGCTGCCGTCCCATCTCCTGATAGCGCTTCTCGTCAAAGGCCAGCGCCCGGATCCGCTCGTTCAGCCCAGCCAGAGCCGCTTGCGCCTGATGGGCGTAGTCCTTGGCATCCAACTGCTGACGAAGGGCAGCGGCTCGTTCGCCAATCTGACGCACCCGCCCGGCGGCCTTCAGCGCCTCCGCCAGACCCGCCTCGGCCTGGGCCAGACCCTTCTCCCCCGCCTGCTTCTGCCTCAGTTCGGCATCCAGCCCCTTGAACCGCTCGCGCAAGTTCACGACCTCTGTCTGTAGGCCCTTGCCTGTCAGGTCGATGACCTGGATCGCTCTTCGACCGGCCTGTAGCTCCTGACGCAACTGCCGCTCTAGCTTCTTGGCCTCGTCAGCCTCGAGATCATGGTGGCAGAGCGGACAGGTCGCCCCGGCGCCATGGGTCAAGAGCGCCAGCTTCTCTTCCGCCTCGCTGAGCCCCACCTCCAGACGTTTGCGCTCGGACGCCAAGGCGCTGAGCTCGCTATTCGCTTGGGTTCCCCGCTCGCGCACCTGCTCGCGCTCAGCCTCCAAGGTCGCCAACCGCGCCAGCGCAGCTTGCGTCTGCTCGCGGATGGTCTGCCACCTCTCCTGCTCTTGGGCGCGCTTGCTCTCCTCCTGCAGCTGTGCCTCCACGCCGGCCAACTCTACGACCAGCGTCCGCTCCGCCTGCTGCACCGTCCGCTCCAACGGTGCCCGCTGCTCCTCTAAGCCTCGCAGCGTCTGCCACTTGGACTGGAGCTCCTGTTCCATCGCTTTGGCCTGCTGCCAGGCAGCGTAACCCGCCTTGACTCGCTCCTCATCGGCGAGCTGCTTGGTGCTCTCTGCCACAACCCGCTGCAGCTCTTCCCGCCGCGAGGCGGCAGCCTGGAGCTGCCGCTCCAGCCCACTACGCTCCAAGGCGATGGCTTTCTCCAGGCTGACCGCCTGCGCTTCCAGGGCGCTCTGCTCGCGCAGCTTCCGCAGCCACTCCTCACGGGCGGCGGTGAGCTCCTGATAACGGCGATGGAGCTCCGTTATCTCAGTCTGACGCCCCACCAGCACCTCATCCTGACGCAGCTCGGTCTCCAGCTGCTGTCGGCTACGCAGAAGGTCCGCCTGATCGCGCTGCATCTGCTGGAGCTCCGCCCCCAGCTCACGCACGCGGCTTTGCTTTGCCATAAGCGTAGCGCGCCACTCCATTAGCTTGGTCAGCTCGACCTCGCTCGTCGCGGCCTGCTCACCTAAGCTCTCCAACTCACTCTGCACGGTCGCCGCCTGTTCGAGCCAGGCGGGCTCCTCGGCCAGTTCGCGCTCGATCAGATCCAGGCGCGCCTGGAACCCTACCCGCTGTTGTTCGGCCTGGTCACGGTGCTCCTTGGCCTTCTTCGCCAGTTCCTCATAGCGGTCAAGACCGAGGATCTCAAACAGGATCTGCTTGCGTCGGGTAGCGGTCTGCCGAGTAAATTCGTCGGCACGCCCCTGCAGGATAAAGGCGGAGTTGATGAAGGTGCTGTAGTCCATGCGCAGGAACTGGTTGATCTTGCGCTGTGTCTCACCGACGCTGCTGGTGGTTAGAGGGGCATACTCCTGCCTAGCGCTGTCGAAGACATGAAACTCCAGGATGGCATCGCCACCCTTACTCTTCTTGCGCCACCGCCGCCAGACACGGTAACGCTCGCCTTCCAGGTCGAAGACCAACTCCACCTCCATCTCGCTCTGACCTAGACGCAGCAGCCCCTCGTAGGCTTTAAGGTGGCCGCTGGCCTTACGCCCCTCCCCCCACAGCGCCCACGTGATGGCATCGAGCAGTGCGGACTTGCCATGGCCGTTCTGCCCGGACAGGCAGGCGACCTCAAACTCGGTAAAATCCAGGGGCGGCACGTCTTCCCCATAGCTAAGGAAATTGCGCAGCCGTAGTGCGACTGGGATCACGCACGCATCGCCTCCTTCAGCTCACGTTCGATCCGCAGCGCCCGCTCCTTCAGCGCGTTACCCCTGGTGGCCAACTCAGGATGGACCTCAAGATAGCGGTCTAAGGCATGACCGAGCCCAGCCTCGGCGGTGAGTTGCACCTGCCGTCGCTCCTCGCGCAGCTGCATCTGCCGCACGATCCCCGCCACGCTCTGAGCAGGCTTGAGCGCCTGCTGCACCGCCTTCAGGTCAACCAGATGGGCCATCTCCTCGGAGATGGAGTAGTGCAGCCGCACCACCGCATCCTCAACCTGGTGGCGCCCGATGGCGCGCAAGATGCGCTCGGTCGGATCATCCCCCGGCTCGATCTGCACCTCGATGGTGATGAAACGCCGCGCGGGAGTGCGGATGAAACGATAGCTGGTGGACCAGGGGCGGTCGCCCGCCGCATCACCCTCGCCAGCTTGGATCTCGCCGATCACGAAGCCCTTCTCTTCCCTCTCTTCCCCGAAGTTCACCCGCTCCAGGCTACCGGAGTAGACCACCGGAGGCGAGAACTTGGGGTTTAGATCCTGAAAGCGATGTATATGTCCAAGGGCCACATAGTCAAAGGCGGGATTGGCAAGGACACTGGTCAGAAGCACCGGCTCCGACCCGATTAGAGCGGAGCGTTCCGACCCCGAATAGACCGCCTCGGCCGCGGCCAGATGCCCAGCCAGGATCGCCGGATAAGCGGGGTCGACCTGCGTGGCCATCTCGGCAATCAGATCGCTCGTGAGCTGGCTGACGCGCACGGTCAGTTCGCTATCAGAGAGCGAGCGATATTCGTCCTTGGTCAAGAGCAGGCTGCGGGTCGGCCACGGAACGCAAGCCACCTGCACTGGACCGCCCTTGGTCTCCACCCGGAGCAACTGCGGCTTGGCGACTACCGTCACCCCTGCCACCGCCAAGGTACCAAAGATCTCGATCGCCGAGGAACGCCCGTAGGCCACTGGGTTGTCGTGATTGCCCACCACCATCACCAGCGGGATACCGACATCTGCCAACCGACGGACATGCGTGGCCAGTTCACGTTGGTGGGTGGGGCTGGGATCGCAGCTGCGATAGGCATCGCCCGGAAAGACCACCAGGTCCACATCCTCGGCGATGGCGGTATCGATGGCGACGCCTAGCGAACGGCTGAAATCCTGCAAACGTGTATTAAGACCCGTGGCCGGGTCCAACCGACCATGGGTCTCGACGCCTAAGTGAATATCGGCTAGGTGCAAAAACTTCAAAAGGGATCACCTCGCTTCCATTATACCATGTGGTCAGTGCTATCTGATCACCGACGGTGACTGGATGGTTTCAGCAGAGGTCAGTAGGTAGCCATACCACCGAACGCCCAAGAGTAGGTGGCAACAACAGAGGCAGGCCGGGGGTTACCCCCTGCCTGCCTCGCTTGTTTGTGAAAACCTATTCGGCTGCCTAGCGCTTGGGTGCACCTTCCAGCGCCTTCTTCACCGCCTCAATGATCCCTTCGCTGGAGTAGGTCGCACCGCTGACCGCGTCCACCTCGGCCGTCTGTTTTTCGACCATGGCCCTGGGGATATCCCTAAAGGCCGGATCGGAAATGCCAGCAGTCTCGCTGTGCGACAGGATATCTACTTTCGTCAGCTGGCCACCTGCGATCTGTAGCTTCAGCTTCAGCGGACCACCGAAGGCTGCCGCTTCACCGATATATTCTCCATCGGCCAACTGGTCGAACTTGGTGCCGGCGGCTCCGCCCGCAGCGCTGGACAGTGCGGCCTTGACCGCATTCATAACCCCTTGGCTGCTAAAGGTAGCGCCTGTGACGACATCCACCTTCCACTGCTGTTCGGCGACGATTCGCTTGGCGATCGTCGTGACCGCCCCACCAGCAATCTCGGGGGTATCATCAATAGCTGTTACCTTGACATCGGTAATCTTGCCGCCGGCGACGGTGACCTCGACCGTAGCCTTGCTCTTAAAGGCGTCGGCGCTCCCATGGTAGACCCCGTCCTTCGCCTGTGCCAGGTCGATCGGCTCCTCCACAGGCGCTGCACCGGCCACTTGCTCTTGGTGGGCTAAAACGGCTGTCTTCACCCCACTGATAACGGCGCGGGAGGAGACAGTAGCGCCGCTGATCGCCTGGACATCGCCGCCAACACTGAACTTATCCTTGGCGGTCTTATTGGCAAATTGATCAAGGAATGTGGGGTTAAGCACTTTGTCGCCGATACCAGCGGTCTCGGCATGGCTGAAGACGTGGACATCGTGGACACTCCCATCGCGATTGAAGGCAACCAAGACGGTCATCTCACCGCCATAGCCCTTGGTGATGACGGGCAAGATGGCTCCGATCGGATCCGACCCGCGTGATGCTAAGATATGATGGGCGTCTTCACCACGGACCTCCTCGAAGTGCGTTGCCTCCGGCAACAAGCTCTGGATAGCTAGGTTGAACTCCTTCTGCCTACGCTCCTCGATCACTCTGGTGGTGGTCGTGTGGGTGTAACCAATCGCTCCAGCTGAAATCGAACAGATTAAGGCCAGCGTTAAGGTGGGCTTGATCAAGTGTCTCAAGGTGCATACCTCCTGCAAGTTGAGATATTGGTCTAAGTCCAGAAATCTGGTCTTTCTATGATTTTAACATATGATATGCATTATCGTCTATTGCAATCTTACCAACAATGTGCCAATTTTGCTATATAATATGCCGATCTGACAAGACGTAGCAATCATTTGGTTTTTCTGTTTATTGTATAATAGCGATATGGGTCGGGCCATTCACCACAGAACAACTGGAGCACAGTCCGAGACCCACCGCAGCATAAGGAACTGACGCCAAAAGCGAAAAACCAGGATGCAGATCAGCATCCTGGTTCCTTTTGTATAGGCTATGTTCTACGCACCGCCTGCACGCATTGGCGGGCAATGAGGAGTTGAGCACGCAACGCTTCAGCAATGGTCGCCAGGCGATCACAATCGAGGCGATGGAGTTCGTCGCCCCCACTGTGGACGGTTACCATATAATCGACCTCTAAGGGGTTGTAACCGAGGTCGACTAGCTGCAGCTTTAACTCACTGATCTCATCGATGCAGTGACTTGATGATTGCGAGCTAGACTTTGAAAAGCCTCCGAAGACACCTTCCCAAAAAGCCATCCGTCACCCCTCCAATTCCTAGGACAGGGCAGCGGCTGACCACCCGTGATGATTGTCCCCTTCCATTCTAGCCAAAAATCGACAAAAAACAAGGGTCAGGAAATCCCAATTGGAATAGGACCAGGGTCCTATTCCACTGGATACTTGCGGGCGCTGCCTATCGCAATTTGCTCAAATTGCTGTCGGTGAGACATGGCGGCGCCCCTACAGTCCTAGTCCCCTTGCCACCATGGTTTGGAAGATCTCAGCCGGCACGAAGAGTCCTCCGGTCGCCCAAGCAAGGTGGGTCGCCTGAGCTGGACTCTCGATGAGTGTAGGCCCCAGCAGTCCGGCGGCGGCCGAAGGCTCCACTTTGATCTTCTCAGTCTGATGGAGAGCTGCCAGCAGTCGGAAGAGAGCCTCATCCACAATGGTGTAGACCCCATCGATCAGTTGATCAGCCATCTCGCTGACCAACCTCGAAGGCGAGCCCACGGCCAGTCCATCGGCTTCGGTCACATTGTCCAGTCCATAGTCGCGGACGTGTAGGTCACTGAAACGCTGGGTAGCGAGGCCCAATAGCATACAGGGTGAGTGGGTCGGTTCAACGAAATAGCAGTGGACATGGTCGCCAAAGATCTGTTTGGCGCCGAAGGTAATGCCGCCGGGCGCACCACCCACACCACATGGAAGATAGAGGTAGAGCGGGTGCTCGGCATCAACTACGATCCCCTGTTCATCAAGTTGGCGAGCTAGCCGGATGGCGGCGACGCTGTAGCCCAAAAACAGGTCGAGCGAATTCTCATCATCAACAAAGTAGGCCTTCTCATCGCCCTCGCACTGGCGACGGCCCTCCTCCACTGCCTTGCTGTAGTCGTCGCTGTGCTCGACCACCGCGGCACCTTTGCTGCGCAGCAAGTCTTTCTTCCACTGCTTGGCATCGCGGGACATGTGAACGGTCACCTGGAACCCGAGAGCGGCGGCGGTGATCCCTATGCTGAGCCCCAGGTTGCCAGTGGAGCCGACTGCGATCTTATGGTCAGCAAAGAAGCGGCGGAACCGGTCGTCGGCCAGCTGCTCATAGTCATCGTCGACGGTCAGCAGGCCCGCGCCCATGGCCAACTCTTCGGCATGCTTCAGCACCTCGTAGATCCCACCGCGAGCCTTGATCGAACCAGCCACTGGGAGCTGGTTGTCGCACTTCAGATAGAGCCTGCCCGAGATCGCATGCCCGCTCATCCGCTCCAGCTCGGTCTTCATCTGGTCGATGGCGACCAAAGGGGAGTCGATCAGCCCGTTCCCCGTCTCAGGGAACAACCGTTTGAGCAGCGGCGCGAAGCGCTGCCAAC
>CAYOCI010000122.1:0-6871 GCA_964402415.1 uncultured Clostridia bacterium | reverse complement strand
GAGGGTGTAGGTCCCGTCACCCTCACTCGGCAAGATGGACAGAACAGCTGCACCGTTGCCGTGTTGCGCGAAGATGGTGACTTGGGCAGCTCGATTAGTCTCTCACAGGAGCTCCTAGCTGGCATCACCCTACCCCCGGGAGCCAGCATCAAGTTTGATGGCGCTGTGGAACTGATGCAGTCGGGTTTTGCCGACCTGCGCCTGACCATGTTCCTCGCCATCGCCTTGGTCTACATGGTGATGGCAGCCCAGTTTGAGTCGTTCAAGCAGCCCATGATCATCATGTTGACCCTGCCGTTGGCCGCCATCGGTATGGTCCTGGCGCTGGTCATCACCGGCAGGCACCTGGGCGTTACCGCCTTCATCGGGGTGGTGATGTTGGTGGGGATCGTCGTGGACAACGCCATCGTCCTGCTCGACTGCGTGAATCAATACCGCTCCAAGGGCATGGAGATCAGGAACGCGCTCATCACTGGGGCACAAGAGCGGTTGCGCCCTATCTTGATGACCACCGTCACCACTATCTTGGGACTGATCCCCTTGGCTTTGGGGATAGGCGAGGGAGCGGAACTGCAAGCACCATTGGCCACGGTGGTCATCGGCGGCTTGGTCAGTTCCACCTTCCTGACGCTGGTGATCATCCCTGTGATCTACCTGATGGTGGAGAGTGGCCCGCAGCCCACAGCCCACAGCTCACAGAAGAACGAATGATGTAAGCACAGAACACAGACCACAATCCATAGTCCATAATAGATAGGGAGTCAGGCGCGATTCTACCGATTGAGCAGAGAAAACAGGCGCAGCGTAGGCTGCGCCTGACTGATTCCCGCACTCTTCCTCACGCCGTAGCGACTTCTCTCGGGAAGCGAAATGTGTTATCCTAGCCAGTAGATGAGTATCGTAGCATCCGACCGAAGGGAGTGAGCGCCATCGCCTATCAACGCCGTAAGGAACGGACGGCCAGGAGCTACGCTCCACCACCACCGCCGAGATGGCTGTACCCGCTATTCTTCGTGATCTTGGCTATCGTCTTTTTCCTGGCCCGCCGCGCTCTCGGTTGATCTAGCGCGAAGACTTCTAGATGTAAGGAGGAAGCCTATTTGTTTGGATCGTTGTGGAACTTATTTGTTGCTTTTACCCGCGCCAATCTATTGGGGTACGGCGGTGGTCCAGCCGTCGTGCCGCTAATTCAGGTCGAGGTAGTCAATAACTACAAGTGGTTGACCATGGAGGAGTTTGGTGAGGCTTACGCTCTGGGCAACACGCTGCCTGGTCCCATCGCCACCAAGATGGCAGGTTATATCGGCTACAAAGTCGGTGGAGCTTTGGGTGCCGTGGTCGCTCTGCTCGGAACCGTGGTCCCGACCGTTCTGGCCATGATTGCGCTCTACGCCCTGTTCCTCAAGTATCGCGATGTTCCGCAGATAAAGGGCTTGATGAAGGCTGTTCGTCCTGTGGTCGTCACACTGCTCGTGCTCTTAGTTGTAGAGATGTGGCCCAAGTCCATGGGTAGCCCGATCAGCTTTGTGCTGTTGGTGCTCTCGTTCGTGGCTATCTACTTTTTCAAGGTCCATCAAGCGCTGGTCATCGCCGCTGCCATGGTGTTTGGCATCTTCTTCGTCCGCTGAGAGTCATTGTATGCGACCACTGGGGAGTGCCCAAGCAAAGCATCGTTTTGCGGGCACTTCCTTTTCGCCTGCCGGTAGGTGACCATACTTTGCCTTGTCGTTCACTGACGTGAAACTTTTCCCTCCGTCCGTCAGTATTAGAAGAGGAAACCGCCTGAAAGAGGAGAAAATGAGAAGGTACGATCGGCATAGCGCTCTCAAGCTGGGAATAGTGTACAATTGGCATCTTAGCGGTGGACAGAGGCTGTGGCACGGCAGAGCAATAGGAGGTAGAGATAAAAATGGGCCTGTTTGGACGTTTGTGGACCGTGGTTAAGGGTTGGTTCGGCATGGGAGTTGGCTCCCTGGAGAACCCCGATGTTATCTTGGAAGCAGCCCAAAATGAGCTGAAAGAGAAGCTCCAGCAGGTCAAGATGCAGGGCGTCGCCGTTCTGCAACAGAAGAACCAACTGGAGATGATGTTAAGCGACAAGAAGGAAGAACTGCGCGCGATCGACACCAAGGTTCGTCAAGCGCTCTCTGCTGGCCGCGAGGATCTCGCCGAGGCTCTGATGCAGGAGCAGATGACCATTGAAGAGACCGTCACCGGCCTGGAGAAGCAGTATCAGCAGGCGGTTGAGATCTCCGAACAGGTTAAGAAGCAGGTCCGGGCCTTCGAGGCTCAGGTCCAGGCGAAGTACCGTGAGAAGCTGCAGCTGAAGACTCAGTGGAAGCAGGCTCAGATCACCGAGAAGCTCAATGAGGCTCTCTCCGGGATCAGCATGGATACCACCAGTGAGGCCTGGGACCGTGCCAAGGAGAAGATCAAAGAGAAGCAGGCTCGCGCTGCCGCTCTCACCGAGCTTGGTGGCAGCAGCGTCAGGAACGATCTGGACGATCTCAACGCCGAGGTCACCAGAGTGGCGGCCAAGGATCGCCTAAACAGGCTGAAGAGCGAGCTTAACGGCGCTGAGACCCACGAGTCCGTGGTCCAAGAGCGCTTGGCCAAGATCAAGGAAGAGATGGGACCACAGTAAGTGTCCTCGCGGTCGCACGCCTCTGGCGGCGATCCGCTTCCCTGATTTCTGCGGCTTCGCCGCATCAATTGCGCATGATGTTGCCTCGCGGTCGCACGCCCCTGGCGGCGATCCGCTTCCATGATCTCTGCGGCTTCGCCGCATCAATCGGGCAGTGATGTTGCCTTCGGCAATGATGTGCACTTCGTGCATGATGTGTCCTCGCGGTCGCACGTCTTTGGCGGCGATCCGCTTCCTATATTTCTGCGGCTCCGCCGCATCAATCGGACATTAAGAACACTAAGTCATTGCGTAGCAACATCATATCGCCAGAGGCGATACATCATATGGCGCGTGACCGCCATGCATCATGTCGCCGCAGGCGACACATCATTCACGTTGCCCCATGGGGCAACGTGCGAGGGGGGAGACTAATGGATAAGACGCCGATTGGGAAGGCGTTGTGGACGGCTCTGACCGCTCCGTTGTCCCTGCTGGTGGTGCTTGGCACTGCGGCAGCGGCGTACTTTTGGAATCCCCTCGCGCTGATTCCTGGCGTGTTAGTGGAAGGCTATCTGCTGATCTCCAACATGAACGATCGCCGCTTCTTGGCCCATGTTAACCAGGAGATCCGCGATCACGAGCTCGGTCAGGTGCGTAAAGACCTGGATAAGCTCTTCAAAGAAGTCACTTCCATGCGCAGCGCGGCCAACTTTCCACGGGAGCGCGTGCAGCGTGCCCGTGAGCTGGAGCTCTCGTTTTGGAAGGAGTATCAGAAAACCGGTTCTGAGCAGAGTGAAGTGGTTAACGCCATTATTGAGCAGGCTGTGCGTGGCTTCAAACGCTTTTATGAACTGATCACCCGCCAGATGAAGATTAGCCATGTGCTCGAGACCACCAGCATCTATCAGATTCAACGTGAGATCGAGCGGCTGAAACGTCAAGCTGCCACTGCTGCTTCCGAAGACGCCGCCAGCCAATACCGCAAAGCCGCAGGCTTCAAGGAACAAGAGCTTCGTGCCATGGAGAAGGCGGTAGAGATGCTGACCCTCTTCAACGCGCACCTAGATACTCTCGAGAGCGCCTTGGGGACCCTGCGCACCCGCATGGTCAACACCTCGGTCCTGGGGATCGATGCCTTCACCGATGATCTCGAGCTCCTAACCAATGAGCTGGGAGCCCTCGACAAGGCCGTCGAAGAGATGATGGTCTGGGAGAAGCACACGACGAGATAGCCCAGAGGCCAAAGGCCAAAGCCTGTAGGGGCGCATGATCTTACCCAGCAGTCTGCCGACTGCTGATGCTGCCCCGAAGTGACAGAGTGTAATACGCACTGGCTTGGCGAACGCCAAGCCAGTGTTGTTGTACTGGATAAGGAGGCTCATCTGTGTCTAGACGCGCGATCATCATACTGGCAGGCGAACTGCTCACCTGGCCCGAAGATCTGACCGTCCGTGACGATCACCTGATCATCTGCGCCGATGGAGGCTTTGCCAACGCTCTGCGCTTTGGCATCAAGCCGCATCTGCTCCTCGGTGACATGGACTCCATCGACACTGAGCGGCTAGCCTGTGCCCGTGCGCAGGGGATCGAGATCGTCACCTATCCTGCGGAGAAGGATATGACTGACTCCGATCTGGCTTTGGAGACTGCCTTTAACCGTGGCTGTCGTGAGGCAGTGATGCTCGGCGCTCTGGGCGGGAGCCGTCTCGATCACGGCATCGCCAACGTCATGCTGCTAGCTCGCTGGCGCGAGCGCGGCCTCAAGGTTCTCCTGCTCCATGCGCATAACTGTGCGCAGGTGATTAGCGACGAGGCTATGATGGTCCACGGCGCCCAAGGCGACTACGTCTCCCTGATCCCACTCGCACGCGAGGTCACCGGCGTCACCACTTCCGGCCTAAAGTACCCTCTCCACGAGGCCACCCTGCGGCTCGGATCCACCTGGGGGCTGAGCAACGAACTACTCGGCGCCCAAGCCGCCGTCCGCTGTGATTCCGGCTTGCTCATGGTCACTGTTTACCATAAGCGACCAACATTTTAAAGAATTGATGCGGCAGAGCCGCGAAGACAGACGAAGCGGATCGCCGCCAGAGCGTGCGACCGCGAGGTGACAGGCTACTATTTTTAAAAAGCTGTAGATTTGGATAATTATCCCTATCGAAAGTGGGGTGTTCTACCCATGGTTCTCTTCTACTTGTTCATGCTTTCGCTGCTCCCAGTGACGATGATCGGCATCGGTCTTGCGTGGAGCAGGAAGCTGTCGCCCAAGAAGATCAACCCGATTATGGGCTACAGGACACCGAGCTCGATGAAGAGTATAGCCACCTGGGAGTTCGCGCACCGGTATTTTGGCGCCATCTGGCTCTATACTGGCCTACCTCTGGGGCTGATATCGCTTGTACTGCTCGCCGTGTATAGGGACGCCAGCGAAGACGCGCTGGGTAATGTGGCGATTATCGTTACCTACGTGCAGCTGGCGTGTATGCTGCTGCCTATCATCCCCACTGAGGTCGAACTCAAGAAGCGATTTGATGAGCACGGGAATCCGAAGTAGCCAGGAGCGGTTCACCAGAAGGGTCAATGTTTTAACAAACGGTGCCAGGCACCGTTTGTTAAAACTATATACATATTGAGAGGCGGTTGTCCGGGGCGGGCAACCGTCTCGGTGACTCCATAGAGGAGTAGGTGCGATCGGTGGCGAACTCTAGGGAAAACTGCCAGATCGGGCTAGACTTGGGGGCGATGGTATGGAGCAGGTGATCTGTGCACTGGATATTGGCACGCGCAAGGTGACGGGAGTTCTCCTAGACAGCAGCGGGGAGAAGCTCAAGGTGTTGGCAGCATGCACGCGCGAGCATGAGAGTCGAGCCATGGTCGATGGCCAGATCCAGGATATCGGCCAGGTCGCGGGCATCGTCGCCGTAGTCAAGGCTGAGCTGGAGAAGAAGGCAAAACGGCAGATCACCCACGCCGCCATCGCCGCCGCCGGGCGCGCGCTGCACACCATCCAGTCCGAGGCGCAGCGCCCTATCGCTCTGGGGGCTGCCGTCTCGCGTTCCGATATCCTCGCCCTGGAGATGGAGGCTGTCGCCGCGGCGCAGGCGGCAGTCGTCACTGATGATCAGGATCAGCACCGCTACTACTGCGTTGGCTACTCCATCATGCAGTATCAGTTGGATGGTGACCGCATTGTCAATCTCCTCGGTCAGCGCGGGCGGACCATGGGGGTCCATATCCTAGCGACCTTCCTGCCCCAGGTGGTGGTGGACAGTCTGCTTAGCGTACTGGAGCAGACCGGTCTAGAACTCTACAATATGACCTTGGAGCCGATCGCAGCGGTGCATGTGGCGGTCCCGCCGACCATGCGCCACCTGAACCTGGCGCTGGTGGATATCGGCGCAGGTACCTCCGATATTGCCATCATTCAAAACGGGGCGATCGCTGCCTATGGGATGGTTCCCATGGCTGGCGATGAGATCACGGAGCAGCTCTGCCGCGATTGGGTGCTCGACTTTCCCACAGGGGAGCGGGTCAAACGCGAGCTAGAGAGCTGTGAGAGTGTGACCTTTACCAATGTGCTGGGCGAGAAGCAGACGTTTGCCTCTTCCCATGTGCTCGCGGGTCTCGAACCTGAGGTGAGGCGCCTGGCCAAGGCCATCGCGGCACCGATCCTTGAGTATAACCAGGGGGCGCCCTACGCTGTTCTTCTGATCGGTGGCGGCAGTCAAACACCCCGGCTTAGCGTTGCTCTGGCTGAGGCGCTGGGCTTGCCTGAGCAGCGTGTCGGCATTCGTCCCGCTGGACAGGTGATCAGTCTCAAGCTGCCCAAGAGCCTCACTGGCCCCGAGGCGGTCACCCCCTTAGGGATCGGGATCATCGCCCGAGATCAACGTGGGCTGGGATCTTTCACCGTCCACGTAAGCGGGAAACCGGTCCGCCTGTTCCATTATCAACAGAGCACCGTCCGCGATGCACTCCTGGCCAGCGGCTGCAACCTTAGAAGGCTATATGGGCGACCGGGGCTGGCGCTCACCGCCACGGTCAATGGATCGCTCAAAGTGGTGCGCGGTGAGATGGGGCAGCCTGCGCGTGTCTGGCTAAACAGGCAGGAAGCGAGTCTCGAGAGCCGGGTCTGCCACGGGGATCTGATCGATCTTGATCAGCCCCACGACGGGCGAGATGCCACGGCTACGTTGGCGGATCTTGCTACTCCTCCACGTTATCAACTCGCTACCGCCGACGGAG
>CAYOCI010000121.1:0-6885 GCA_964402415.1 uncultured Clostridia bacterium | reverse complement strand
GGATCGGCGGTCAACTTCAAGATCTCGCGGATGATCGAACCTTGAACACCTTGGATGCGTGAAGCGATGCTGAATTCCATGAGCATTTTCCCCCTCAAAAATCTTTCTCTCTAATATGAGTCTACGCAGTCGAGTTGTACCCTGATCCCTTAAAGGGCTGGGGCACGACTTGCTGCGTCGCTCATCACTTTCGCCACGCTGGTGCCGATATCCTCTCTACCTAGTCGCAGACAGGCAGCAGGGTGATTTCATTTTCATTTTATTAGTATAGTTTCCATCGATCAGGAACGTTCCAAGAATGACCGAGGATAGCGATCTCTGACCTAGCCAAACTATAAAAGAACCACGACAAAACGACACAAAGGAGTGTGAGTATATGAATCTCATTCTCGTGCTCTTGCTAGCGGCGGTGGCGTGGTATCTGTTGAGCGGCTTGGGAACGCGTCAACGAGTCGGCGGGTCAGGCAACGGGGGCAGCAACGATCGCGACTTCCGTGTGCGTACGGCGCGGTCATCCACGGACGCCATGAACACAACCATGAACAGCACTGCCGACACCAACAGCAACCAAGGAACCAAGTGGGTTCAGCCTGAGGACGCCAAGCAGAAGAACGGGCAGCCCAGTGTCTCTGCCGATGGTGCCTTCCAGGGTCAGCAGCAGAACCAGGGCCAGAACCAGTCGGGTAGCCTCCAGTCCAGCACGTACAACTTCGGTGAGGACTCCGGAACACTGACCAGCATGCAGGATCAGGCCGGAGCCAATCAGACGGTCACCGACTGGCAGACCCAAAGTCTCTCCAACCAAGGTCAGAATGGCGGTAGTCAGATGACCAACGGCGCTGAGACAGGCCTCACTCAGGAGATCGGCAACCTCTATAACAACAGTCTCTACGATGGTGGCATGGGGAGTTATGAAGGAACCAACCTCTCCGCCAATACTGGTATCGAAGCTGGCGGCAACATGGGTCAGAACCTGAACGCCAGCGGCGGTACGCAGGAAGTCAACGCTTACCAACCGCAGCTAACTGGGTTCTCGGATGCTACGACCACCGACGAGAACGGTAACAAGGTTACCTCCATCCAGGACAAGCGCCAGGGGAAAAAGAACAAGAGTTAAGTCAAAGGCACCCTCGGGTGCCTTTTCCTTTGTACTTATTCTGCTCGACTTGCAGGAACTTACCCAGGTCAGTGCCGTATAGGAGAGGAGTGCGCAGTGCAAGTGATACCTAAGTGACGACAAACGGAGGAGAATTCACCGTGATTGAATTGAGCAACGTCTCTAAGTCTTATAACCGTGGCGCCATAAAAGCAGTAGATGCGCTGAACTTAACGGTCCATTCCGGCGAGATCTTTGGTTTTCTCGGCCCTAATGGAGCAGGCAAGACCACGACGATCAAAATGATGGTCGGCCTCTTGACCCCCGATAGTGGAAGTATCAACATCAATGGTGTTGATGCCATTGCTAATCCCATTGAGAGCAAACGACGAATTGGCTTCGTGCCCGACAACCCAGATCTCTATGATCGCCTGACCGGGATGGAATACCTAAATTTCGTAGCCGATATATATCGCGTTCCCGTGGCAGTTCGCCGCGAACGGATCAAGCACTATCTAGAAACCTTTGAGCTTGTCGGAGCGGCCGGTGATCTACTCCAGAGTTACTCTCATGGGATGAAACAGAAGCTCGCGCTCACGGCGGCGTTGTTGCATGACCCAGAGGTTTTCATCCTCGATGAGCCGCTGGTGGGACTTGATCCACGCTCCGCACATCTGTTGAAAGAGATTCTTCGTGAGCACTGCAACGCTGGGCGAACCGTCTTCTTCTCAACTCATGTCTTGGAGGTAGCTGAGCGTCTGTGCGACCGCATCGGGATTATCAGTCATGGTCGTCTGATCGCCTGTGGCACCATGAATGAGCTCCGCGGGCAAGGCAGTGAATCCTTAGAGAAAATCTTCTTGGAGTTGACAGAGCAATGAACAACTTCTGGCCGTTATTAAAGGCGAGCTTTAATACGTACTATGGCATGTCCGCCATGCGCTTCAAGTGGTTCAAACAGAAGAAGGGGCTCTGGGAGCCGCTTCTGATCGTCTTTGGTGTGGTCGTTGGCTTCGGTACCATGGCCATGGCCTATTGGCAGATGCTCAACGCCTCCTACAACTCGCTCTGGCAATTGGGACAAGAGAGTGCCATCTTGACGCAGGGCTTTGTGGCAGGGATGATGTTAACTCTGGTGTTCGGAGCAGCATGGGTGATCGCTGCCTTCTATTTTGCCAAAGACCTCACCGTGCTGATCCCTCTCCCTTTGAGCGGGGGATCGATCCTGACCGCTAAGTTCCTCACGGTCCTCAGCACGGAGTACCTGACACTCCTGCTAACCACCGCGCCACCGATCATCGTTTATGGCCTGCGGTCAGGCTCAAGCCTGGGCTACTGGTTGATGGCTCTGATTGTCTTCCTTTTGACTCCTGTCATCCCCTTGGTGATCGCCTCGCTGTTCGCCGTCATCCTGATGCGAGTGATCGCACCCAAGAAGGGGCGCGATCTCCTGACAATCGTCGGCAGCTTGTTTGGCTTGGTGATCTTCGCGGCGGTTCAGTTTCTGCAGCAGTCCGCCCTGCAGCGCAATGGCACCGATCAGATGATGCGCATCCTGACCGCTCCCGATGGGCTTGTGCAGATGACTGGCCGTTACTTCCCCCCTACCATCTGGGCCTCATTGGCCTTGGCGCACCCCTTCCAGCGTGAAGGCATGGGTGCCCTCGCACTCTTGAGCGGCTGGACCATCCTCGCTGTGATGGCTCTCTATCTGCTTGCCGACCGTTATTTTCTACCAGCCTTGTTGAACGGAACAGAGGTGAGTGCGAAGAAGAAGGGTCTGACAGAGAGCCAGATGAGCAAACAGCTCGTCGAACAGTCACAGATCAAAGCTCTGTTCCGCCGTGAGTTCAGACTCTTCAACCGTAATCCCACTTGGATCATGAATACGCTGCTTGCTGCACTCTTGGTACCGGTGGCGATGCTGATGCCACTTATCTCGGGTTCCGCAGGCGAAGGAGTCGGCGAACTGCTCAAACTGCCACGTATTACTGAGTTTCTGACTCTGGGGACGGCGGCTTTTGTCGTCTTCGAAACCACCCTGCAGACCATTGCTGTGACCGCGATCTCGCGCGAGGGCAAGGAGCTATGGATCATCCGCTCACTGCCAATCGACTTCGGACAGTTGCTCCGCGCCAAGGCGTATCACGCCATTGTCATGGCGCTGATCGCCGCCGTGCCTGCCATGGGACTAATCGTCTTCTACTTT
The DNA here is from genome assembly GCA_964402415.1 of uncultured Clostridia bacterium. Lineage (GTDB taxonomy): Bacteria > Bacillota > JAAYKD01 > JAAYKD01 > CAYOCI01 > CAYOCI01. The sequence continues at coordinate 3,580 of CAYOCI010000121.1, read as the reverse complement.
CATCTGCCCCTGATGAATCTGATTCTGGGGTTGTTGTTGGGGACGGTGGGCTTTATCCCATTCGTTGCCTTAGGACTGCTGATCGATCTCTACAACCCATACCTTGATTGGAACAACGCCCAGCAGGTCATCAAAAAGAACGTCAACGCTATATTTTACTCGCTTGGCAGCATGGTGCTCGTAGGAGGACTGGTTGCCATCACCGCGTTCATGTATGCCCGAGGTTGGAGCTTTGCCATCATCTACGGCGTGCTCGTGGCCGGGCTAGCGCTGGTCGGCCTGCTGCTCACGATGCTGCTGATGCGTGTAGGCGAGAAGCTGTACGCGAAGATCGAGTAAACGGCCCGCAGCCCACAGAATAGGGGTACTGTCCGCGCGCACTTGGAGGGCACGGTATTTGGTCCTCTGTGGAGCTAGAGACTAAAATGAGCGGTGCGCTTATGGCGCACCGCTCATGCTGTATGCTAGTCTCTCTGTTGTTACCTTGAAGCGGATGGAATGCTCACTACCGCGAAATCCGGATGGTGGACTGATGTGGCGTTTGTCCCACCGCGGGCTGCGGGCTGTGGGCTGCGGGCAATCACCAGATCGGAATCCCTGTCAGGGTAGCGATGCAGTAAAAGGCCTTGAAGGCGAGATCCATATTCTCAGTGGTGAACTGGACAGCTCGTGGGCTGACTCGTTTGGCATAGGGGTAGAACATGGCGCGCTGCGCCATCTGGCTGGTCAAGAACTCCATGCGCATCTCCACGGGGGTAACGAGGTACGGCTTAAACTCAGACTGCCGCTCGACCGCCCGCTTGGCAGCCTCGCGGATCATCGGGTAGGTGGTCTTGGGATGCAGGCACAGCCCCGCTTGGCGACCAAAGGCTTCCTTGACCTGGACGGTCTCGATCTCGCCTAAGAGGGCTTTCGCTTCGCCAGTAACCGCTTGGTCGCCGGTCACGAGGCCGACTGGCACTCCAAAGTGTCCAGCCAGAGCGGCGTTAAGCCCGACCTCGCCGACCTCGAGGCCATTGATCCAGAGCCTGATCTGCACATCAAAGGTATGGTCGAGGATCCCAGTCTCAGAGGCAAAGTGACCGTGGTAGCCGACCAGCATAGCGAGATCGGAGCGATCGACACCGGTCATCATCGACAGCGGCGCGCTGGAACCAGCCAGTAGTTGGGCTCGCTGATCTAGATCCTTTAGGCGGAAGTTCAGCCCTCCACCGTGGGCATCGCGGACGATTACTTCAGTGGCTCCGCCAGCAAAGGCACCTTCGATGGCAGCGTTGACGTCGCTGGCCAGGTACTCTTGCCCCAAGGACCAGTTCGGGCGGTCCGCGGCCAGGAAGCTAGTGTGGACAATGCCAGAGATACCTTCCATATCGGCCGAAATCAGAATTCGCATGGGCTACTCCTCCTCACACCTCACGAGCTTGCATGACCTCATTGTTGTAGACCTGCATCGCTTCCGATGGGTTGATTCAGGTCATGCAGGCTACCGGTTTCATTAGCCTCTGCTTCGTCAAGGTGTGATGCATCTCCTGCTGCTTAGCCGCCGAAATAGCGGGTTCGCTTCAGCGCCTTGGCGATGGGAAGTCCAACTAATGCCCCTCCGACCACCTGCAGGATGTCATAGGGAACAGCGGTGAAGATGGGGCTGATCAAGTTGCCTACCATAAACGCCTTGGTCAAGTAATAGCCGAAGACCATGACGCCACCACCGAGTGCAACACCCATCACATTCCACTTGTTGTCCCTACCTTGTCGACCGCCAGCCCATGCGACTAGGCCGGTGAAAAGTCCCATGGCGAACTTGTTGACGAAGGTGTAAGGTGCATAGACGATCCAGGGGGAGAAAATGTCAAAAAGAGTCATGCCGATCGCTCCTGAGATGGCGGCTATTGGTCCTCCAAAGAGGATCGCGGCTAGGAAGATGACGCCGTCACCAAGGTGAAAGACGCCGCCAGGAACAGGGAAGTGGAGGGTATACGTGGCGGCGTAGGTCAAGGCTGCGAGTACGCTGATGAGTGCGAGAGTTTGGATCCTGCTGCGTTGTGGCATGGCGATACCTCCTGTCTAATATCTAGCGTCTTGATCTTAGCACGGCGCGGGAGCGCGTTAAAGTGGGTGTGGGAGTCCGGTACATTGTACCGTATCAATAAGCTCGGCCTTCGAACACTCTGATAGAGTGTAACCGTACATCCACCTATCTCACATGGCAACTACTGGTGATAGGCACAGTGGATTTGTGATACACTAGCATGAAATAGCCCGAAGGCATCAGGCCGGGTGTGGCTGCGAAGCAACATGCCCACGCTCACCGCAGTCATAATTAGCACCGGCTAGGCGCGGTGTCGACAGTGCCCGTAGTGGGCACGTGAGACAATTCTGACGGAGGATGAGCGGTTGATTGCCTAATATGATCAGCCATCAGGGACGTCAACCGCCAAGCAGCTAGCCTATGGAGATCTGTCGTGGGTATACCTGACCGTCCATAGTTGACAGATGACTGAGATGTTTGGCCGCAGGGAAGGGGGGTGTTTGATCTGTCGCTCTTGTCACTGCTGAGTATAAACGAACGGCTGCGCTATTTTCTGGCGCTGGAGTCCGCCCAGGTTCGTCTCTACAAATCGCAGCAGCGCCTGGTCTCAGATCCTACGCTCTATCGGGCCCTCGGACACTTCGCCGAGGTGGAGGATGGTCATGCTAACAGCCTTAAGCGTGTTCTAGAACAGTATGAGATTCAGCCCGGGGGACTCAGCAAGATAGCCAAGCCACTGGGAGCCTGGGTAGGAGAGATGAGTGATGCGTTGGGGCTTGATGCCATGATCAAGCTCGACATTCGCATCGAGCAGATGGCGGCCCAGGAGTATCGCCAGCTGATCGCAGGTGTCCGTGATCAGGCTCTATTGGACATCCTGTGGAAACACATGATTGATCAGGAGATGCATAGGACTTGGTTTGAGTCCACTCTGCTGAAACTGAACAGCAACGCAACCAAGCTATAAATGCGCATGTTTTCAGTCCGATGTATAAACCCTCACAGAATAGTTATAATTCCTAGTAGAAATAACTATTTGGAGGGATCAGATTGACCGTAACTTGGTTTTCGACTTCACGTACGCGTGGCAATGTCCTCTCATACCAATCGTTTAAGATCACCTTCACTGACAAGCCCAAAGGGGTGAGATTCAACGCTGCTCTCACCAAGACGCTACTAGATAGCAGTGTAACTCATCTCAGGATAGGTGTCTCCGAGGGGTTGTTCATTATCAAACCAGTTGCTGAGGAAGAAGAGGGCTTTAAGCTGATCGCCAATAAGAACAGCGGGCAGGTCTGTTCAGCCTTGATCGGTGACTGGGCCATGCAGCTGGGATTGCTGAAGAAGCGAGTCAGCGGTGTCTGGAACGCGGAGATGCAGGAGTACCAGTTTGACTTGGCGACAGTGAGCGCCGAACATGACGATGGGGCCGATGAGAGCGTTGAGGAAGTTGCGCTGCAAGCGGCGAAATAGGATGCTATAAAAAAGCGAAGCTATGAAAAAGCGAAGTGATGAGTGATCATCACTTCGCTTTTTGAGTCTGGTTTGGTT
>CAYOCI010000120.1:0-7081 GCA_964402415.1 uncultured Clostridia bacterium | reverse complement strand
CTGATGCCTGATGCCTGATGCCTTCGGGCTAATCTCTGATGCCTGATGCCTGATGCCTTCGGGCTAATCTCTGATGCCTGATGCCTGATGGCCCGGTGGGCCCTCAGTCCGGTCGTCAATGCCGATTCCATTGCGCTCGCTGCCGCGTAGCAGTCGGTTAACCGCTGCTGGATAGACCACTGCCGCGGTTGGGCTTAACCGCTCCTCGATACAGAGGGCTAAGCTCCTAACTGCCAGGAGTGAATCGAGGAGTACAGACTCCCGACATGTGAGTAGGTATCCTTCGTGGACGGCCACACGCTCGCCCTGATGAGTAAGCTCAGCCACCAGCTTGGTCAGTTCCCCCGGGATCTCTGGGCAATGCTTCTCCAGGAGATGCGTGAAAGCGCTGAGGGGGATGCCTCTCGACACGCCGTCATACAGGCTGAGTCGATCCCAATACACGCTCCACTGACAGGTCAGTGGCTGCGTGTCGACGAACTGCATCAACAGTGCTACCTCTTCCACCGTCATCTGCCTCGGCTCCAGTACCATCCAGCCAGTGGGCGCCGTAACAATCGCACTGCGCGGCTCTGGTTCCTCGCCCGCGAGCAGACCAAGGCCATCGGCGGTTAACCTGAACGCGGTCGGGCCGTGCGCCCTGGTCGAGTATAGCTCGACGATGCCCAGCCACCAGAACTCGTGGGTAAGCAGGTGCATCAACCAATAGTCCTCTACCTCTTCCCACGGTCGGTCCTGCCGACGCAGGTACGACCAATCCCAACTGCGGGTTGCCCTAATGACCTTGGGCGACTCCTTGCGTAGGCGGCGCGCGAAAGGCAACAGCACGGTCCACTCCAGTGGTTTCATCTCCCGGAGATAATCAGCCAGCCTCTGCCTCACCTGCTGAGGTTGGCGAAGGTGATCCAGCTCCCGTACCACCTGATCAGATACCAGCGGGTCAAATCCGCTGATCTCACTGTAATCCTGGTCCGCGAGATAGAGGCGGATCATCTTCATCTGCGCATCCCACATACGGTCGCCGGCCAATCTTCGAAGCGCCAGCTGCTGTTCTTTGTTCGGCTTGGCAGCCCGCCCACTGACGCCAAGCTGAATCCCCAGGCGCCTGTAGAGCTGCGCAGCGGGATCGGAGATGGTGTTCAGAGTGCCATCACGCAGGCAACAGTACAGATTGTAGATTGCCCGCAATGATTGATTGAGGATGCCGTTCTCTTTGGTTTCTGGCCCCTGGTAGGCTTTCGCCTGTGGCTTCAGGCGGTGAACACTGGGGAATATCTCACGATCAGTGAGTGCCTCAGCAAGCTCGTCGCGATCCATCTGACAAAACAGGATCGCAGCAGCATCGGCACGGACGAACGCTTCAGCTCCATCCAGAGCGCCGCTTATTTCGGCCATCAGACTGGGTTCCCCTCGTAGCCAAGCAGCGCGCTGCAGGACCCCATGGCCAAATCGCTCCGCCCACTCGGCCACCGTCGAGGCCACGCTGCTCGGCAGCTCCCGTCCATGGATATGGCGTAGGAGAAACATGATCTCTCGGCTAGTTACCCCAACGGAGCGACCCCGTTCCACAGACTGCGATGTCAACCGCAACACGGTGCGCTTGCCCTGTGATGAGACCGGCTCAGCGAACTGCTTAAGCATTGCTAATCGGGAGCTGGAAAGGCGCTCCGTGTCTATCGCGACGGTAAAGTCCGGCAGCACCTGACCGATGGGGCCCTTTTCCTCAACTGAACCCCACATTTGCTACACCCCCTCTTAGCTTGGTCGGCGGCGGGCAAACTGCCACCAATCCGCCACTGTATTGTATGATTTTCCATAATGAGAGGCATCGGAATGTCAGCTATTTGGGCGAGGCAACCGCCGGCAACCCGCAGTGGGATGACGGGGCCAAGGATCTGTTGGCAGGGAGAGATCGCGATCGGCCATAGCGCGTAGCATGCTACGCTCATGGTGTACGCACAGAAACAGCCAGGTGCCGATGCACCTGGCTGTCCTTTTAGTCTTGCTATTATTGGCCAAACAGTTCCCCGGGCAAGGCCTGAAGCACGGCCTTGGCGGAACAGTCGGCAAGGGGAGCAATCTCATTCATAGCCTTCTTGATATAGCGATTGATTAGCCGTTGGGACTTGGCTAGAGCATCGGTGCTGCGCACTAGGTCAACCACTCTCGCCGCGGCGACTTCCTCGCGCGCGGTCAGCAGATCACGCAGCGGACTCGCCACGCGGGCATCTTTGAGCGCCACCAATAGCGGCAGGGTATACACGCCAGAAAGAACATCGTGCCCTACAGGCTTGCCCACCTGCTTAGTGGTCGCCACATAGTCAAGCATGTCATCGTAGATCTGGAAGGCCATGCCAAAAAACATGCCATACCGGGACAAGCGCCTGCATACATCGTCTTCGGCGCCTGTCTGATGGGCTCCCATGCTGAGACTCAGCGCAAACAGAGCGGCCGTCTTGCCATGAATCCGTTTTAGATAGCGGAGCAGAGTGGCGGCACGAAAGCGATCCGCGTACTGACCGACCTCTCCCTCACAGATGTGCACCATGGCTCGCGCCAGATCACGCAACCGATCATCCGCCTTGCCAGAAGACATCAGCAACAACGCCCTGGTGAGAAGGAAGTCACCAGTGAAGACCGCTATATCTTTGCCAAACCGCGCCTGAACGGTCGGCTCGCCGCGACGGGTGGGAGAATCGTCAATTATATCGTCATGGACCAACGTCGCCATATGCAACAGCTCTACGGCGGCAGCGACTTCGGTCAAGTGAGGCTGTGGCTCTTTCCCGAATGCCCCACCCAGTAGAACAAAGACTGGGCGCAAGCGCTTGCCACCAGATGCCGCTAGACGAGCGGAAGCGTCGGCAATGATCGGTTCCCTCGAACGGGTTGCGCGAAGGATATGTTGCTCAACTTCGGCCATCTGCTGCATAAGCTCAGGGGAACTCAGGACCTTCATGGCTCTCCTCCTCTGCATCTACACGGTCGCCCAAGGAGCCAATCTGTCGACGTGCATCCTCGGGATACTGGACTTTCCTTATCCGGTGGCCTGCTCTATGAATCCGTGAGGGGCTCTAGGCCCTTCGGTATTGTGATCAGCCGCGCCTTGCTCAATGCCCTAATCAAGAACAGGGTCGTATACCCCACCGCCAACCCAGTCAAGCCCGCTGCCACAATCAGCAGTGGCAGGTAGAGGAAGATGCCAAGGGTACGGACCAGCAAGGCGGCAACCAGCAGCTGTCCGACATTGTGGAACAGCGCTCCCACGACACTGATGGCCGGTAGGCTGACGAAATAGGCGGCGCGATAGCACAACAGCATCATCACCACCATACTCAGCAAGCCCCCGGATAGACTGAACAAAAAGCCGGACAACCCACCCCCAAACAACGAGGAGAGAAACGTCCGTACCAGGACAAACGCGACCACCTCGTGCCATGGGAGCAGGAAGATCGCAACCAGCGTGACCACATTGGCCAAGCCAAGCTTAACACCGGGAACCGGTAGGATGGGAAGCGGGATCATCCGTTCTGCCACATGGAGCGCCAGAGCCAGCGCAACCAGGATAGCTAAGGTGACAATCTTCTTCGCTTTGCTCATAATGCCCCTCCATGCGAAGCCACCAAGCCACCACGCCCCACGCCACCAGTTGAAGATAGTCGTGCACTAGGCTGGCGAAAAAGGCAGCATCTGACTCCCAATTCTTAATTCTTCATTCATAATTCTTAATTCATCAAGCGATAGCTCTCGCTGGTCATGGTGAAGCGATCCCTCAGTCCGTCACTCACATAAACACGGTTGTCTCTGTCCACCAAGATCACATCGACTCCCGGCAGCTGCTTGACCAGCTCCAGGCCTTTGACGCGGCCCAGAACAAATAAGCTGGTGCTGAGCGCATCCGCATCGATGGAACTCTTAGTCACAATGGTGGTGCTGATCAGGTCGCTTTCGGCGGGATAGCCCGTTAGCGGATCGATAATGTGGTGATAGCGTTTCCCGTTCGCCTCTAAATAACGCTCATAGGCGCCTGAGGTGACGAGGGTCGCATCAGTAATCTGTACAATCCCCAGATAACTGTTGCGCGCATCAACTGGGTCCTGAACACCGATTCGCCACGGCGCCCCATCGGGTCTGCTGCCTATGACGTAGATATTGCCCCCTAAGCTGACCAGCGCGCTCTTAATGCCGTTTTCTTTCAGGATCTTCACGGCCTCATCAGCCGCATAACCTTTGGCGATACCGCCTAGGTCGATCCCCATGCCTGGCTTCGTAAGATAGATGGTTGAGCCATCCTTTTCCAACTGCACCCCTTGATAGCCTACCAGCCGCAGGGCGCTCTGGATCTCTTGGGGCTCAGGCACGCGGGCATCTGGAAAACCGATCCTCCACAAAGAGACGATCGGCTGGATCGTGGGATCAAATCTCCCGCCAGTCAGCGAACTGTATGAGATGGCTTTCGCCACGACGCTGAACGTGTCGGGACTTACTCTTATCGGCGACTTACCTGCGGCGGCGTTGACAGCGTCGATCTCACTGCCGGCAGCATTGATCGTCATCTTTTTCTCAATCTCAGCCAGGCGTGCATATACCTGATCCAGCGCTTTATTTGCTCTGTATCCGTAGACTTTAGTTTCTATCCATGTCCCCATCAGGAACTCGCTGCGGGTCACCTCACGGTTGGCGAAGACACGCACACCGGAGACTACCACTGCGAGAAGTGTGACGACCAAGCCCAGAATCAGTACTAACCGACGCATCTCATCACCTCCAGGACAAGAATATCGGTCTCCGCTGAGCCACACCCATGTGGTTGAACAAACACTTAGATCTGCTCAGCTATATGAATCGGGAGAACCGCGATCCGTTGACATAAATACGCGCTATTATACCACAGCTCACCGGGTCTTGACTATTATGCGAGCTGAAACGGCGGTCTAGCGCATGGCCTAGAGTGTTCGTGAAAAAAACATTGTGCTTTTTCCAGAATGATATCAAGAGGTGGTTGTTTTAACAACGGAGAATTAATATAATCAGATTGTGAAACCCATCACATTCACAATAACCGTACCTAAGACGGTTGGCAAGATTACGTTCTTATTTTGTTCTTTTTTCACAATTGCTGTGCTCCCTGTGCGAACCTAGGCAATCACCTGACTCGTACCGCGGTTGTACAGCCAAATCACGAGGGGGACTATCATGAAACGGATCGTTATTCTCGGAGGAGGCTACGGAGGGATCAAGGCAGCCCTTACACTGCACAAAAAGCTGCGTAAGGATTCCGATGTCGAAATCACCTTGATCGACCGTAGCGAGAACCACACTCTGCTCACTGAGCTGCACGAAGTTGCGGGCAACCGTGTCAGCGACGAGAGCGTGCTGGTACCGTTGCGTCAGATCTTCCAGTACACCAAGGTCAAGTTGGTCAAAGACAATATCACCGATGTTCGTCTCGATGAGAACAAACTCGTCTCAGAGATAGCCGAGTATCCCTATGAGTACCTCGTTTTGGCAGGCGGCAGCCGCCCGAACTATTTCGGCATCAAGGGCATGGAAGAGCACGCTTTCTCTCTCTGGTCCCATGCTGACGCCGTTCGCATCCGCGACCACATCCGCGAGATGTTCGTCAAGGCTAGCCAGACCAAAGATCCCCAGGCTCGTAAGCAGATGCTGACCTTGGTCGTCTGCGGCGGTGGCTTCACTGGCGTTGAGATGATCGGCGAGCTGGCTCGCTGGAAGAACGAGCTATGTCATGAGTATGGCATCAGTAAGCACGAAGCCTCCCTGGTCCTGGTTGAGGCCATGGACAAGATCCTCACCGTAATGCCGGACAAGCTGATTCAGAAGTCGATGCGCTACCTCGCAGGTCTAGGCGTAGAAGTTCGCTTGCAGTCGCCGATCGTTCAGGTCAGCCCTGAAGAGATCGTCTTCAAGAACGGTGAAGCAATGCCCACCCGGACCCTGATCTGGGCCGGCGGCGTTCAGGCTTGTGATATCACTGGCAAGACCGAACTGGCCCTGGCGAACCGTGGCCGTGTTCAGGTTGACGAGTATCAACAGACCGAGCACGCCAATGTCTATTGCGTTGGTGATATGGCCTGCAAGCTCCCTGCCCTGGTCGAGGCCGCTCTCCAGACTGGCGAGACCGCCGCTGAGAACATTGCCGCTGACATCAAAGGTCATGCCAAGAAGCCGATCAAACCCAACCTCCACGGCACCATGGTCTCCATCGGTCGTTGGTGGGGCGTAGCCCATCTGATGGGTATGCAGCTCTCTGGGATCATGGCCATCGTCATGAAGCATCTGATCAACCTACACTATCTCTGGGAGATCGGCGGCTTCGAGCGTTGCATTACCTACATTAAGCACGAGTTCTTCCACGAAGAACTGCCGCGCAACATCCTCGAAGCTCAGTTTGTGCATCAACGCCCGCTCTTCTGGTTGGTACCGCTTCGTCTCTACTTGGGTTATATGTGGCTCAAGTCAGGTATCACCAAGTTTACCGATGGTTGGCTATCGCAGGTCATCCTCAAGGCCGGCCAGGTGGCCGCTGATGGAACTACAGCCGCCTCTGGTGCTGCCGATGCGGTTACTGCTGCGTCTGGTACAGTTGACGCCGCTACTGGCGCCGTTGTCAAGTCGATGAGCCTGATCTACCCGCATACACCTGGTTGGTATGCCTGGATCGTCAACACCTTCATCTATCCGAACGCTCTCTTTGCTCAGAGGATGATCGTTCTCACCGAGTTCGCACTGGGCTTGATGTTCATCGCTGGTGCCTTTACCTTCATCGCCGGTATCATCTCCGTCGTCATGAACATCAACTTCCTGCTCACTACTGGTCTCTACGATTACTGGTACATCGTTGCATCCATCGCCATGATGGCTGGCGCTGGTCAAGTCTTCGGTGCTGACCGTATCATCATGCCTTGGCTGATGCGTCAATGGCGCTACGTGGTCCGCAACAAGAAGCTTAAGCTCTGGCTCTGGTCGTAATAAGTCCATAATAAGAGAGGGTGCCCTTGCGGGCCAATGTCATTAAGTTAGGTATCTAGACCATACCAACTGAAAAAGAGCGAGGTAT
>CAYOCI010000119.1:0-7281 GCA_964402415.1 uncultured Clostridia bacterium | reverse complement strand
CTCAAAGTCTTTGCTGAACTGGTGGAGAGGATGGAGAAGCTCTCGGAGAGCCCGCAGCCATCATCCCTCAGCCCGAAGTAGGACCAGACGGCGGTATAGGAACAAAAAAGGACCACCCGGTGAGGGGTGGTCGATAAGGGAGTTGTGTTCAGTTCTTGGGATCATTGTACAGCAACAGGTTGTTATTGTCAATCACCTAATTCAATCTTATGAACAGGAAAATGAACTAAGCCACTTCGGGGACTTGCATGACTTCCAATGGTGGACTTGCCTAGCCCGTAAAAGCCGAATTCAGTGTCATGTGAGTCCCACATGCCGAGTTCCACAAAATGCTAAGTCAATAAGCAGAACGCCCGCAGGATATCCTGCGGGCGTTCGATCATCCTTGGATACCGGTCCCGATGATATCCAGCAACGTTTTGGCGATACGCTGAGCGGCATCCGGTTTGGCGTAGGCGATTGTCCGCTCCTTCATGGCCTGCAAGCGCTCAGGCCGCCGGAACAACATCTTCTGAACCAACGTGACCACTTGATCCGCGCTCTGAGCGGTTTCGGCGACACCTGCGTTGGTCAGAAATGCGGCATTGTCCTCCTCCTGTCCCGGAACAGGATGGAACAACACCATGGGCAGACTGGCTGCCAACGCTTCGCTGCATGAGAGCCCGCCCGGTTTCGTAACCAACAGGTCGGCCTCGGCCATCAGGCGAGGGATATCAGGGGTATACCCATATACAGTCATCTCATGGCGAGACGGAACTGAGATCCCCTCGAGCTCCTGCTTCAGTTCGACGTTCCGCCCGGCAACCACTGTCAGATGGATACCTCGTTCAAGACGCAACAAAAGCGAAACCACATCAGCGATCGGCCCTAATCCCAAGCCCCCTGCCATGATCAGGAGGTGTGGAAGCTCACCCGTAGCACGCGTAACGGGTGAAAGGGCAGGCGATCGGATGGGGATGCCGGTGACAATCACCTGATCAGGCATGGCCCCTAGCTCCAAGAGCAACTGCCTGAGTCCCTCGTGGGCGACGAAATAATAATCCGCGCGAGGGTCGAACCACAAGGTATGGCAGGTGAAGTCGGTGACCACCACCGCCACCTTAAACTGACCGCCAATCTTCTCGCGCAGCGTGGTCAGCGCGGGGACTGGAAATGGGTGAGTGCACACAACAAGACTAGGCTCGTTGCTCTTAATCAGCCTACGAGCGGAAGACCGAGCGCTCTTGTCCATGAACCAAAATGCCGCGCGCCGATACACGCGCCGCTGGCTCTCCCGGTAGAGAAACGAGTAGACTGCGGGTGCGGTCTTCAGAGCAGTTAGGTAGACAGCCTTGACCGGTTTGCCTACTTTGGCGTTGGTCTGAACATAGTCCATGATCTCGATCTCAAGGTTAGGTTCAATGGCGCGCAAAGCGCCGGCGATGGCCCCGGCAGCTTGATCGTGCCCGCTCCCGATGGAGACTGACAAGATGAGGATCGTCTTGGGCACATGGTCACCCCGCTTTTTGATGTTGATCCTAGAGGCCAAGGGCCATAGCCCAGAGTGGCGATGATAAGGCTACCTTCTGAATTGGACGACCGGACTGGGGGAGATCCCGTCAACATAGGGACCGAAGCTACGTTTGTTTCGCGAGTCACTGGCAAGAGTCCTTCCTGGAGTATTTCCAGTTCCTCAGCCGATCGGTCGCTTCAGTTGGATGTACATGTCATAATGTACATACCAAAGCAGGCGGCGTCGCCGCCTGCCTAGCTTGTGTTCTGGGCACTCAACGCCGTGCCAAGCCCGGTTTGGTCGTTGGCCAACCTGGGGCGGGATCACGCCTCGACAGGGTAGAAGGCCAGGCCCAAGGTGCCCGGACCCGTGTGCACGCCGATGACCGGTCCAACCTCGGAGATGGCGATATCCTCGACCACCTTGAGCGAGCGCATGACCAGCTCCTTGAGCTTAAGCGCCGCATCCATGGCCTGACCGTGGGCGATGGCGATACGGACAGGCTGGTCACCGGCCTTCTCACGGATGAAGTGAATGAACTCATCCATGGCTTTGGCCTGGCTGCGTGCTTTGCCAAAGGAGACATAAACACCGTTCTCAACACGGATAAGCGGCTTAAGGTTGAGCAGTTGCCCCAAGATCGCTGAAACCCGGCCAATACGTCCTCCTTTGCGTAGATACTCCAGTGTATCCAAGGTAAACAGCAGTTCGGTCTTGGCCCGTATCTGGCTAAGGTGATCCACGATCTGTTGCACATTATGCCCGCCACGAGCCATCTGGGCAGCCTCAACCACCTGAAAGGCTTGTCCAAGACTGAGGAAGCTGGAGTCGAGGACCGTCACCTTACCCTTGCCGACCTGCTCGGCCATGGAGCGTGCGGTCTCCACGGTGCTACTTAGGCCTTGTGATAGGTGAATGGAGATAACCTCATACCCTTCCTGCACTAACCGTTGGAAGCACTGCATGAACTGGCCGGGGGAGACCTGAGAGGTCGTCGGCAGCACCGGGCTGCTCATCAGCAACGGATAGAACTGGCTGGGCGTTAGGTCAACACCATCGCGGTAGACCTGATCACCGATGATAACGGATAGCGGCAGGACTTCGATACCGTACTCAGCGGCCACATCGGGCGAAAGATCGGCGGTACTATCGGTTACGATGCGAATTTTCTTCTCCACTGTAGTGTGGCCTCCTCATGTATTCGGTAAGCACGATGCACCCGTCGTCATCCATCTCTAAGATGCGTCTCGAGCAGTTAGCAGCTAGTGCGATGGAAACACGATTAGTTGCAGTTCGATTACGTACAATTCGGCAACCCAGTGACCAACTCCTATCACCAGACAACATAATTTCTGTGTTGTTTGGGCAGGTGCCAAAGTCGGCTAACTGGGAACAAAATGCCGTTAACAGCGTAAAAAAGGTATCACGACTTAGGGAGGACAGTCAAATGGGAGAGATTCATGGTCGCGTAGGTGGCTCCTTCGGGGGCTTTGATTTACATTGTTCCGACGATGGGCGTCACATATCTGGCCGTATCGGTGGGGTTATCTCCGGTGGCGATATCAACCTCACCTATGATGCCGCGGGATCTGGGCTGCAGGGCCGCATTGGTGGGGCTTTCGTTGGCAAGGATGTGGACCTAACCGTCCTCGATAACCACGTTCACGGGCGGCTGGGTGGTGGATTTGATGGTAACGATATTATGCTGGATGGCTCCCTGGAGCAAGTGGGGCGCGTGGGTGGTGAGTTGGTCGGCTTTGACTGCCGTTTTGAGTGTGATCCCCGTAGCGGTAGGCTAGTAGGGCGCATGGGCGGGGAGATGATCGGCATGGACGCTAACATCTCTTTCAACACAAGCTTGCCTCCGATTCTCGTCGGCACGCTCGCTGCCATCACCTACTACTACTACAAGGTCACCCATCGCAACAACGGTGGGGGTGGATCACACGGCGGGCACTAGGTGTTATCTTGTCTGCGCGGAGGATCTGCCTCGTGGTCGCCTTTTCGCCCACCAAGTATACCCATTTTGAGTATCGAGCTCTTTCTGCGGAGCTCATTTTGCGCCTTTTCCAGCAGCACTGTTCATGCTATAGTACCAAAGAGAAGAACGATTGTGCGACGATGGAGGAGAGTGGCATGTTCAAGGTTCAGTTCGAGGCGGAGACCCGCCAAGAGTTCTATCAGCATCTGCATGAGGCTGCCAACTTCATGTTTTGCTACGAGGCCGATTGGCTGGCTGATCTTGCCAACGCGGCAGCACTGCTGTACATTAATCTAAAGCAGATCAACTGGGCTGGATTTTATCTTAACCGCGGCGGCGAGCTGGTGCTAGGTCCTTTCCAAGGCAAGCCAGCGTGTGTGCGCATCGCCTTGGGCAGCGGTGTCTGCGGTACTGCGGCGGAGAAACGCGAGACGATGTTAGTTCCGGATGTCCACCAGTTTCCTGGCCATATCGCCTGCGATGAGGCGAGCCAGTCCGAGATCGTTCTCCCGATCGTGAAAGATGGCCGCCTGATCGGGGTCCTTGATATCGATAGCCCAATCAAGGAACGTTTCAACGAGGAGGATCAACAAGGGCTGGAAGAGTTCGTTGCCATCCTCACCAGACACATCGATTGGAGCAGACTATCTGATTAGCGAGGCATGGCCTCGCTTTTCTTCTTTAGGTAGAATCTGCATTTCCCAGGGCGCCAACGGCGATTAGTCCGTAGGCGCTTAATTATTTCCACGGATACTGGGAAAAGATAAGTCGGACAGCAAACCTCCGACATTCTACGAACAAAGGGAGTGTCGTCTGTGGCAACGAAAGCATCCTCAGACAAGCAGACAGGGCCACTGTCAATCGCTCGACGTCATGCTAGTCATAGCAGCGGACCTCGGGGTCCGGTTGAAGGTGGATTGCGTCAGGAGTTGGGATTTCTTGCTGCTGTCTCCATCGTTGTTGGCATGGTGATCGGCTCTGGTATCTTTTTCAAACCGGGTACTGTTATTCGCAACGCCGGAAGTGGCAGCACAGCACTGCTGGCGTGGTTCCTCGGTGGGGTCATCACATTGGCTGCAGGCTTGACCGTGGCTGAGATCGCAGCCGCCATCCCCAAAACCGGCGGTCTCTACGTCTATTTGGACGAGATCTACGGTGAGTTCTGGGGCTTCCTGCTCGGCTGGGTGCAAACTGTCATCGCCACACCGGGATCAGTGGCGGCTTTGGCGATCGTATTCGCCACTCAAGCCAATGTCCTGGTGCCCATGGGCATTGTCGCCCAACGATTGCTGGCCATCGGCGTCATGTGTATCCTGATCTTTGCCAACATAGTAGGTACCAAACAAGGCGGCATCATCCAAACGGTGGCGACGGTGGGGAAACTGATCCCTATCATCACCATCACCGCTTGGGGCCTGCTACGCGGGGGTGCCAACGGATCCGTGGTTGGTCTGCCAGCGAGTAATGGGGGAACAGGACTGGGAGCAGCCATCCTCGCCACGCTGTGGGCGTACGACGGCTGGATCAGCGTCACCAATGTCGCGGGAGAGATCAAAGACCCTGCCAAGCAACTGCCGCGAGCGATCATCTCAGGAATCAGTCTCGTCCTGGTCGTTTATGTCTTGATCAATGTCGCGCTCATACGCGTCATTCCGGCTGGGCTTCTAGCCGCGTCCACGACACCTGCCTCAGATGTCGCCACCAAGCTCTTCGGCTCCAGGGGGGCGCAGATCATCTCGGCGAGCATCTTGGTCTCGATCTTCGGTGCGCTGAACGGCTATATCCTCACGGGGGCACGGGTCCCATACGCCATGGGGCAACGTGGCCTACTGCCTGGTTCGCGCTACCTGGGACTACATCCCCGCTATCAGACTCCATCCAACTCGCTGATTCTGATCGGGATACTAGCCACTGCCTATATCATCGCCGGGTCGTTTGACCGCCTCACCAATCTCGCCGTCTTCGTGCTCTGGATCTTCTTTGTCATGGCACTGTTCGCGGTCTTCGTTTTGCGCGCCCGGCAGCCGGATCTGCCTAGACCGTACAGAGTTCCACTCTACCCGTTGGTACCCCTGATTGGGATCGCCGGAGGCATGTATATCTTGGTCAGTACCCTGATCACCAGCACCATGGACGCCTTGTTGGGGATCGGGATAGCTATCATCGGTATACCGATCTACCTAATCCTACGCCACGGCACCAGATATGAATAATATTGGTTATATATCCAGATAGTAATCGATTGTGGAAATCAACGTTTCAAGATAGAATTACAACACGTTCCGACACAATAATCTATAGAACATCGAGGAGGGCGAGTCGATGGTTCAACTCACATCCATCCACTGGGTGTACCTAGCTTTCGTGGTGGCGATCATCGCTATCATGG
The DNA here is from genome assembly GCA_964402415.1 of uncultured Clostridia bacterium. GTDB lineage: Bacteria > Bacillota > JAAYKD01 > JAAYKD01 > CAYOCI01 > CAYOCI01. The sequence goes on along the minus strand of CAYOCI010000119.1, from coordinate 1,419 downwards.
GTGCGCGCAAGGACACTCTCGTACCATGTATCCTAGGTATCGTCGCAATCGGCTTCATGGCAAAAGGAACGGTCGTAGGCGCAGTTCAGGTTCTGTACAATGCTTTGATGGCCGCTGGTGGAGAGTTCCTCGGGTTGATCATGGTTATCTCGATCGTTGTTGCAATGTCCAAGGCCATGAGTGATGTCGGTTCCGACTACATCCTCGCTCGACCCGCCGCCCGTTTAATGGTTAATCCCACTGTTGCCTTCTGGGTCTTGGGTATCTCCATGGCAATCGTCTCCTGGTTCGTATGGCCATCTCCAGCCGTAGCTCTGATCGGTGCTCTGATGCTCCCAGTTGCTATCCAGGCTGGTCTACCCGCCATCGGTGCTGCCGTGGCCATGAACCTTTTTGGACACGGTATCGGTCTTTCCAGCGACTTTATTATACAAGGTGCTCCCGGCATCTCCGCCAAGGCAGCAGGCCTTGCCGGTGGTGCTCCCGAGGTCCTTCGTGCTGGTCTGCCGCTGTTCGTCACCATGGGTGTCGTGACCACCGTTACCGCCTTTATCATGCTGCGGCGCGACATGGCTAAGAATGCAACTTCGGTGCAGAAGGAAGTCGATGCTCAGCGTCAAGCTGCTGCCACCCAGGCTGCACGCAAGTTTTCGTGGGTAGGTTACTTCGGTGCCGTCGCCGTCCCTGTAGCCTTTATTCTTGACGTTGTCGCCATGCTGACCCTGCAGCTCAAAGGTGGCGATGCAACCGCTCTGATCGGTGGTACCGCGCTCCTCCTCATGACTGCCCTCGCCGTCTTGGAATACGGTATCGATGGCTTTGAGAAGGTCACCGACTATGTCAAAGATGGCTTCATGTTCGGTATCAAGATCTTCGCTCCGGTCATCATCATCGGCGCCTTCTTCTTCCTCGGTGCTGAAGGTACTGCTAAGGCTGTTCTAGGCGAAACCGCCTCTGGCTACCTAACCGACATGGGCCTCGCCCTCTCGCAGAACATTGCGCTGAGCAGAATTCCTGTGGCCTTCGTCGAACTGCTGGCAGGTGCCATCGTTGGTCTCGACGGCTCTGGCTTTGCTCCGCTGCCGCTGACCGGTTCTCTGGCCCGCACTTTCGGTACTGCCATCAATGCCAACGTTGGCGTCCTGGCCGCCCTCGGTCAGATCGGTGGTGTCTGGGTTGGTGGTGGCACCATCATCCCCTGGGGCATCATCCCGGTAGCCGCCATCTGCGGTGTCTCACCGGTCGAGATCGCCCGCCGCAACATGATCCCGGTCATGTTGGGCTTCCTAGCGACCATTGTGGTAGCGGTTATCATCATGTAGCCGTTGTAGAAGGACGGCACCCACGCCTTGCGGCTTGGGTGCCGTCTTCTTGTGCGCCAAAAAGCGCAACCTGATCAACAGGTTGCGCCCGTAACTT
>CAYOCI010000118.1:0-7804 GCA_964402415.1 uncultured Clostridia bacterium | reverse complement strand
TGGCGCTTGGTATGGAGAAAGGCGACCCCGGGATCATGAAGCAGAAGCCTCGCCGACCTGATGAGCCGATCCTAAATCGCCCCATGATCGTTGGGATCGCCATTCAGGCGGTCGCCCTCACGGTTGCGGTCCTAGCGTCTTTCGTCGTTGGCATGCGCCTGTTCCCTGATAATCTCGCCGGTGCACGCACCATGGCCTTTGCGACACTAATCACCGCAGAGCTCTTGCGTGCTCACACCTCGCGTTCGTTCAGCAGTCCGCTGCTGCGTATCGGGCTCTTCTCCAACTCAGTCATGAACTGGGCAACCGTGCTCTCGTTTGCACTGATGTTGATCGTGCTTTACGTCCCCTTCCTAGAGCCGATCTTTGATACCGTCTGGCTGAACCTCTACCACTGGCAGTATATCATCGCCTTAGGTGCCATTCCCTTCCTGGTCGCTGAGATTACCAAGGCCATGGGGCTGGGAGCAGGGCAGTAAGGGCGTGGCTGCGAAGTAACATGCCCACGCCGACCGTGTCATAACTAGCACCGGCTAGGTGCGGGGTCGACAGCGGATTGGATAAGCCGTGAGAGACAGTTGTGATGGAGGATGCGGCGGTTGAGTGACAAGCTAAGTACGAGTCCCTAGTCCCTAGTTCCTAGTGAGAGTGACACAACGTGGGTGCAGCACGACTGCACTGCAGCTCGATGGCTCCGGGCTGTTTGGTTGAAGGTGTCAGAATCTGCTCTCTCTTTACCAAAAGGGAGAAAGAGAGTAGAATGGAACCATCGACCTTTATCTAGGTAAAGAACAGAACGGAAGGGGCGGTCTCACCGCCCCTCCTCTGACTGTTTGCACCTAGATGGAACTGCAGTGTAGAGGGGTGTCTGCCTTGTCGCCATCATTCATCGACCTCAATGAACTCGAACGTCTCTTGGGCTACAGCGTCTCATCCGACGTTGTGGAGTTTCCAAATGAGTATGGGCGCGGCTTACTCATGTTTCAGTTACTGGATTTCTTCAAAGATCATGACAAAGATATCACTCAAGCCATGATCCAGAACTACATCCGTGACACCCTGTTGCCGCCGCCTCACAATAAGCGCTACTATACCAAAGAACATATCATCCTACTCACCCTGATCAATGACCTGAAGTCGATCCTGTCCATCAGCGATATCAAGACGCTGATGAGGCCGATCCAAAAAGACCCAGGGTCGTTTGAAGATGACGTCATTACCATCGACCGCATCTATGATCACTACCTCAATCTCAAGACAAAGGCCCGCGAATCTTGGTCGGGAACGGTCCCGGCGACCATCGACCAGATCGAGCAGGCGATCAATAGCGACCATGTTGACGGTGATGAGGCGCGAACGGCCCTGCTGTTCTTGTTCGTCCTAACGCTGGTGGCACAGTCCGCAACGCTGCAGGAGATCGCCAAGAAGATCATCAGAGACTATTTTGTCAGCGAATAAGGGACACAAACAGAAGGGATTGTCACCAAGCGGCCAGCTTGATGACAATCCCTTCTTGCATGAGTCTAGTCTTACTTGACCTGATCTGGCAGTTGAACAAAGAAGCTGATCGGGAGATAGGTCCTACCATTGGTCAGGACCGGCTTATCTGACAAGCTAAGCGTTACACCACCTACCACGACCTGTTCGCTGCCGATTTGCAGCGTTGCGACCGCATCCCCCTTCCTGAGCTCGACAGTCTGAGATGCATCGATCCACGACACACCGTATCCAAGGGCGGTGGCTGCGGTACGGACGGGAACCATAACAGCTCCGCTGGTGGTGGCATACAGCTTTTCGTCAACCCCCAGATCTACAGCATGGCCATTGACCATGAGCTTGCTCAGGTCCTCGGCTGCCGAGATGCTAGCGGTTCCTGGATCGGCTGCGTCTGTGGGGGCCGACTGTGCCTTGGGGAACAAGACCACTCTGTCGGCACCAGCCTGAGCAGGATAGCTGAGCGCCATGACGTCGAAGTAGGCAATCATCTCCGAGCCTTCTTCGATATCGTCGATGGTGACGATATTCTTGGTCCTAAACGGGCTGATCGGTGTCTCAGGCCGAATGGTTAACACTAGGTCGCCGCTATCGTTGAGAATTCTAATGCTGCCATCCTCTCTGCGGGTGAGCTGGGCTACCTTTACGTAGGTTCCTGCTCCTTTGTCCTGTGGGGGATTGACCAGCAGCACCTTGGCGTTGGTCTGGGGGGGCAGGCTCCTGGTCATGACCGGGCTATGATAGGCGATGACCTGATCACCTGCTTTAATATCTGCCAGGCTCAGCGGCAGGCCACTGGCGGAATCAACGATCCAGGTCTCTTCGCTAACTTTAAGGATCACACCATCGGTGGGATCTTCGTTGGCACTCTCTTTGACGTGGACCCAGGTTGTCTTGGCATCTGTAATCACTTGATGAACGATACCTCTGAATTGGATGGTCGAGGCTAAGGTGCTCGGCGGAACCGGGGCGCTGATCGGAACCGCTTCCACGGGTAGGGGGATTGAGGTTGCTACGGCACCATCTTGTGCCCATGCGGCGGTCATGGTCATGACAATGGCTGAAGCGGCGAGTGTGGCGGTCAGCTTCGATGGTCTCTTCATGTCTATCTACCTCCAATGGTGTGATGACTGTTGGACGGCTACCCCAACCAAAAGGTTCCCGCGTATCCAACGCCTACCAAGACTCACGGTGATTCCGCCCGCAGAAGGAAACCCCTCAGACAGTAGCGAATGTGTATTCGATACTGCCAGAGGGGTTTTTACTATGAACATTGATCAGGTTCTGGGCCAACTGAGCACCGATACAGGCTTCATGCGCAATGTCGCAGCCTGGAAGACGATCCCCGCGCGCGAGGGGGTCTATGACCCGTTTCCTGCCGGGATGGATGGGCGCCTGGTGCGCGTGCTCAAGGAGCGCGGCATCACTCAGCTCTATCGTCACCAGGCCCAAGCCGTTAACGCCGCACTTTTGGGCAGCCATATGGTGGTGGTCACCCCCACCGCCTCAGGCAAGACGCTCTGCTACAACCTGCCGGTTCTGCAGAGCATCTTGGCCAACCCCGCATCCCGGGCGCTGTACCTTTTTCCCACCAAGGCGCTGGCTCAGGACCAGGTGGCGGAGCTGCAGGAGACGGTGACCGTGCTGGGCGAAGAGATCAAGACCTTTACCTACGATGGGGATACCCCCCAATCGGCGCGGCGGGCGATCCGTAGCGCCGGGCATATCGTCGTGACCAATCCGGATATGCTGCATACCGGGATACTGCCGCATCATACCAAGTGGGTCAAGCTCTTCGAGAACCTGCAGTATGTGGTGATCGATGAACTGCATACCTATCGCGGCATCTTCGGCAGCCACTTAGCCAACCTCATCCGGCGCCTGAAGCGGATCTGCCGTTTTTACGGCTCCAACCCGCAGTTTATCTGCTCCTCAGCCACCATCGCCAACCCGCGGGAGCTGGCAGAGAAGCTGCTCGAAGAGCCTGTGGTGCTGATCGATGAGAATGGCGCGCCGACGGGGAGCAAGCACTTTATCCTCTATAACCCGCCCGTGGTGAACAAAGAACTGGGGATACGCCGCAGTTCGCTGCTCGAGGCGCGCAAGATTGCCAGCCAGTTCCTGCGCAATGATGTCCAGAGCATCGTCTTTACCAAGAGCCGCATCACCACCGAGCTGATGTACACCTATCTCAGTGAGGATGTGGAGAGCCACCGGGTCAAGCGCGGAGAGATCCGCGCCTACCGCGGCGGCTATCTGCCCAGCGAGCGGCGCGCCATCGAGCGAGGGCTGCGCCAGGGGGATATCCTCGGCGTGGTCTCCACCAGCGCTCTCGAGCTGGGGATCGATATCGGGCAGCTAGATGCCTGCATCATGGTCGGCTACCCGGGGACAGTGGCCAGCACCTGGCAACGCGCCGGACGGGCAGGGCGTCGGCACGCGACCAGCGTCGCAGTCCTGGTGGGGAGCAGTTCGCCCTTGGACCAGTTCCTGATGAGCAACCCGGATTATTTCTTCAACCAAAGCCCTGAGACCGGGCTCTTGAACCCCGACAATCTCTATATATTGGTCAGCCATATCAAGTGTGCTGCCTTTGAGCTGCCCTTCGAGGACGAAGAGCACTTTGGGGTCAACACAACCATCGAGGTTCTGCGCTACTTGGAGGAAGAGCAGATACTCCGCCATGTGGGTAACCGCTGGCACTGGATGTCGGAAGCCTTTCCCGCCGACGGGATCAGCCTGCGCAGCGCAGCAGTGGACAACTTCATCATCATCGATACCACCCGCTCCAATCGGGTGATCGGCGAGATGGATCGGCTCAGCGCCATGACCATGCTCCACGACGAGGCGATCTACATCCACCAGGGTCAGCAGTATCACGTTGATAAGCTGGACTGGAAAGAGAAGAAGGCCTATGTCAAGGCGGTGGATGTCGACTATTACACCGACGCCAACTTAGCCGTGAGCATCAACGTGCTGCGAGTGGCTGACGAACGTCAGCTCGGCGCCAGTGCGCTGCAGTATGGCGAGGTCAAGCTGACCGCGCTGCCGACCATCTTCAAGAAGATCAAGCTCTACACCCACGAGAATATCGGCTGGGGGAAGATCCACCTGCCCGAAGAGGAGATCCAAACCACCGCTTGCTGGCTGGCGGTTCCTGAAGGGGTAGCCGCCCAGTTTGACCGGGACCAACTGCAGAACGCCTTGGTGGGAATGTCCAATCTCCTGGTCAACCTCGGACCACTGTACCTGATGTGTGATCCCAAGGATATCGGTGTCGTCTGTGAGGTCAAGTCCTCCTTCACCCAAGCGCCGACAGTCTACCTCTACGACCACATGCCGGGTGGGGTCGGCTTGGCCGAGAAGCTCCACGATATCTTTCCCCTCGTGATCGAGGCGGCGATCCACCAGCTCGGCACATGCAGCTGTGAGAAGGGCTGCCCGTCTTGCGTCGGTCCCAGCAACGAGGTGGGCGAGAAGGCGAAGGGCGAAACGCTGAAGCTGCTCGTCATGTTACGAGAAGCATAACATGACGAGCAGCTTCAGCGAATTAAGAATTAAGAATTAAGAATGATGAATTGGGAGACTGGGAGCAGAAACCTTGGTTTCCCAGCGAGAGTACCATTCCTACTCCTACCGCGTTGAACATCTTCGGGTTACAGTTCTTCTTGTCCTAAATTCTCAATTCTGCATTCTTAATTCTTAACTTGCGAACGGAGTGAGCACTGTGGAGCTCTATGATCGCATCCGCCGTGCGGGTGCAGGCGATTACACGGCCGATCGGCCTGAGCTGACCCGCGAGAAGATCGGCACCCCCATCGAGGCTGTGGTCGAGGGGTTCTACGAGACCACCCCCTATGGCCAGGTCTTTATCAGTGAGCGCTGTTATGAGGCGGAGCATTATCACGGGGCGTTTCGGCTTGCGAGCTGGTTGACGATGTCGAGCGACGGCTTAGTCTGCCTGAGCAAGGAGCCGGGGCTGGGCGACCTGGATCTCGAGAGCATCCTCTTCTTTGATACCGAGACCACCGGTCTCGGTGGAGCCGGGGTCTGTGTTTTCCTCGCCGGTGTCGCTTACTATCGAGATGGTCAGTTTGTAGTCCGACAGTATTTCATGACCGATTTCGACCAAGAGGTGGCGCTGCTCTGGTCCCTGAACGAGCTGATGGGTGAGTTCGACGTGCTCGCCACCTTCAACGGCCGCGCCTTTGACTGGCCGCTTTGGCAGCAGAGACTGCTGATGGCACGCATGCGCCCCAAGATGGGCGATCCGTTGCATATCGATCTGTTGCCCATGGCGCGCAGGTTGTGGAAGGAGCGCCTGCCCAGTTGCAGCCTTGGGTCACTGGAGAGAACGGTCCTGGGAGTGGAACGTGTTGGCGACGTTCCGGGCGAGCTGATCCCACAGCTTTACTTCCAGTATCTTGCCTCACAGGACGCGCGTGAACTGGAAGGCGTCTTTTACCACAACCGTCTTGACGTCCTCTCCATGATCACCCTGATGTCGACGCTGGCCGAAGCTGGGGCGGATCCACGTCGTTGCCTGAGTCACGGGGCCGATTTCTATAGCCTGGGCAAGGTCTATGACGAACTGGGTGATGAGGTCAGGGCGCTAGCCTGCTATGAGCAGGCACTGGGACACTCGATGACGCGCATCACCCGTGAAAGGACGTTGCAGCGTCTCTCATTCTTGCACAAGCGGCTGCGTCGGCGCGACGAGGCGGTGCGCATCTGGCAGACAATGGTGGATGAGCAGTCAGTCGGCAGTCTCTTCCCTTACGTGGAGTTGGCCAAGCATTACGAACACCAGGAGCGCGACTTCGAGCGTGCCCGGCGTCTGGTGATGATCGCCCTGCAGATGCTGTGCGGCAACAAGTGGCTGGGGAGCTCCCCCAAAGAGCAGACCGAGCTGGAGCATCGATTGGCTCGTCTCGATACCAAGATAGCGAGACAGCAGGCTAAAGGCCAAAGCCCAGCGACCAGAGCGGAAGAAGGCGTGTGATTGCGCACGATGTGATGCTAGGGCAGATGATAGCCGTGAAGCAATAGCACGGTTCCAATACTCATACACGAAGACCGCCGAAAGCCGGTCTTCGTGTGTTTGCTCGCGTTCCGGACGATGGAGTGACCCGAATGTTTCCGCATGTGAGCAGTTATCTAGTTGCCAAAAAACGAACATTTGATATATAATAGTCGTAAACATACGGATTGGAGGGGCGACGATGAGCCAATGTGTTCTTAGCACCGACTTCCTACAATTTCCTCTGAAAGCCAAGGGCAAGGTGAGAGATATCTATGATTTGGGCGATCACCTGTTGATGATTGCCACCGATCGTGTCTCCGCTTTTGATGTTGTTCTACCTAATGGCATTCCACACAAAGGGCAAGTGCTGACCAAGCTCTCTGAGTTCTGGTTCGGAAAATTGGCCCATATCGTGCCGCATCATCTAGTGACCACGCATGTGGACCAGTTTCCAGCCGATCTTCACGTCCACAAAGAGCAACTGCGCGGACGGGCCATGCTTGTCAAGAAGGCTGAGGTCGTCCCGGTGGAGTGCGTAGTGCGCGGTTACTTGGCCGGCTCAGGCTGGAAGGAATACCAGAAGAGCCAAACTGTCTGCGGTATCCCGCTTCCCGCTGGGCTTCGCGAATCAGATCAGCTCCCTGCTCCCATCTTCACCCCCGCTGCCAAGAACAATGTCGGGCACGATGAGAATATCACTTTCGAGCGGATGGTGCAGATGGTCGGTGAAGACCTGTCGACCAAGCTCCGTGAGATCAGTCTCAAGCTCTATGCCGAGGCAGCAGACCATGCTCGCGCACGTGGGATCATCCTCGCTGACACCAAATTTGAGTTTGGTTTGATCAACGGTCAGATTACTCTGATCGACGAGGTCTTCACACCGGACTCCTCGCGCTTCTGGTTGCTCGATGAGTTCCAGCCCGGCAAGTCTCAGCCCAGCCTGGACAAGCAATTCATCCGCGACTATCTCGAAGAGATCCGCTGGGACAAAGAGCCTCCAGCTCCCGAGCTGCCCAGTCACGTGATCGACGGGACTCTGCAGCGCTACCTCGCCGCCTATCGTCAGATCACCGGCAGGGAGCTGAGAGCGGATTTGTAGGAGTCCCTCGCCCCTCGTCCCTCGCCCCTAGTGGGGTTGACGAGGGTACGGGCGCAGCATGGTTACGCGACTACAACTAGATTTGGCGCCCCATATGTAGTTGCGCAGCCATGCTGCGCCCGCAACTCTAGTGGTTATCGGCAACAACTTCATTCCAACTAGTTAACAAAGGGGTCAGACCCCGTTGT
>CAYOCI010000117.1:0-7833 GCA_964402415.1 uncultured Clostridia bacterium | reverse complement strand
TCTTGCCATTGGTAATGGTGTGAACGAGACCATTGATGATTGCTAGCATTGTTACGACCTCCTCTAATGCCTCATGCTCTACCATGAGCATTCGAGGCAGAGGCAGTGAATCCTCTTTTCCGGTTGCTGGGCTGGTACATCCATGCAGCTGCATCTACACGGGGTTGCGGAAGTGCTCGCTAGACACGCTCCTAACTCTTGGATATAATTCTCTTGTTGGAGATTAATGACGCCTTTGGAGGGATCATGAACGATGGAGAAGCGCCGACACTATCAGCGGCGCTGGCATCCGGCAATCGCGGAGAGATTGGTGACTGGGTTCATGACTTTCTGGTCACGGTGGGTAAGAACCCTGAGATGGCAGAAGGCCTTAGGCTGGAGAGGCGCTACTGGCTTGGTCCGATCTTGATGGATCTTGAGCGCCTGCCTCGGTGCTGCGGCCCAGAGCCAGATATGGAGTATCGGGTTGATCCCAAACGGTTTGATGAGTACGTAGGACGAATGATCGGGAGCATCAGGCAAGGATGGGAACCCCCACCTCTTATCGCCAGTTATGATGCAGGGAGACTGTCGGTCAGAGATGGCAACCACCGTCATGAAGCTCTGGTGCGTAACGGCTGCTCTCACTATTGGGTGATCATCTGGTGCAATAGCGAAGACGACTATCGGCGGGCTTACGATGAGTTGGTCCGCCCCGAGTTCCAGACAGGCAGTTGGAGTTGACCGCCCCAGCGCAGTGGAAGGGATGTGGGAAAGCATGACACGTGATCCCTGCTAAGCTCGAACAGTCTATCCTCGACCTCCTCCAACAGTTCATAAGAGTGGACGCATGAGCGGAGGAGGATGATTATGCACGATCAAGCTAGGTTGCGCAGCAACCTGTGGAAGATGGCTCTATACTGGTTCTGCCATTCACTGATCCTGGGCTATGTGATCGAACGGTTGTTCTGGCAGGAGCGAGGGATGACGGTCCAGCACGTGGTCTACATCGAGATCCTATACGGGGCGATCATTGCGCTCCTCGAGATCCCGACAGGGGTGCTCGCTGATCGTCGGAGCAGGAAGTGGATGATGGTGGTTGGGGGCATCTTTGCCGCCATGGAATTTCTCGTCCTGATCTATGCCAGTTCGTTCTGGCACTTCGCCGCTTCGTCGCTGGCAGCTGCGATCCATGGTGCGGTTACCAGCGGCACCAGCAATGCGCTGCTCTACGACTCCCTGAAGGCCTTGGGGCGCGAAGCTGAGTTCGAGAAGGTTGTCGGCAGGATCCGCGCCATTGACTATGCGGGCCACATGATTGCGGCTCTCTTGGGAAGCATCGTGGCAGTCAAGCTAGGCATGATCAGTAACTACTGGCTATCACTGGCAAGTATGGTGGTAGCCTTCCTCGTGACCTTGACGCTCATCGAGCCTGCGGTGCGAACAGCGGAGGAAGCTGAGCATACCACCATGCGGGGGATCGCTGAGCAGGCAGTGGGGTTCGTGAAGGGTCACCCTGCGCTGAGGTTCGTAATCTTCTATGGGGTGATCATCGGAGCATGCCTCGTCTACCTCGATGAGTTCTGGCAGCTCTATCTCGATGAGATGGGCTTTCCGATCATCCTGTTTGGCGTGGTGAGTGGCCTGAACAGCCTGCTGACCAGCCTAGGCGGGCTCGTAGCCTACCGCCTCAAGCAGCGCTTCAGCTACAGGGGTGTTTTCACGCTCATTCTCATCAGCTTTGCTGCCGGGCTGCTGCTCATGGGTTTCTTCAATAGCCCGGTCGGACTGCTCTTTATGGTGGTTGCTTATGCGTGCGCGGGGCTCGTGGAGCCACTGGTGATGGGTTATCTTCACCACCGAGCTTCATCAGAATTTAGGGCAACCGCCGAGTCTGTACAGTCGCTGATCTCGAGGGTTACTACTGGGCTTGTTGGCCTGCTTTTCGGCTACATCGCCACACGTAGCTCAGTGAGTCGTGGCTTCATCCTTCTGGGAGCTCTCTTGGTTGGCTACCTGGCCATATACAGCGCTCGTTCGCGAGTCTTGGAGGAAATGCGGGACACCGCTGACCCACGCGTCGAAGTAACGTCGATCTAGGCGGAGTGAAGATTAGTCATACTGTCATGTTCTACGGGAGCACGAGGTGGGGGGGTGGTGGCCATGGGCGGTTTGTTCATCGACATCTGTGCCGTGGTAGCTGAGATCCCCCCGGGATCGGTCGCAACCTATGGCCAGATCGCGGCCATGGTGGGACGACCACGCGCTGCTCGGATTGTTGCCTGGGCGCTGCACACAGCCTCTGATCCTTCACTTCCTTGCCATCGCGTGGTGGCGAGAACTGGACAATTGGCTCCCGACCATGTCTTCGGCGGGCAGGAGCGGCAACGCCGGATGCTCGAAGATGAGGGGGTAACCTTTCGGGCAGATGGAAGCATCGATATGGCCCAGCATCTGTGGCAGCCTTGATGATCGCCGCACAGAGCATGGTGGAAGTTACGGCGACGCGTCGTGATGAGAAGAGGGATCTGCTATCGAGCAGATCCCTCTTCTTGCACCTTCGCTTTGTCAGCCCTTCTGGCGATGGACTTCTCGATGCCGATGGCGTTGTCGTAGACGCCAGGGAAGGAGTCCGGGATAGGGGTAGCGTTGACCGCCTTGGCGTAGAAGCCCTCGGCATCGTCGACGCCGCCGATGATAGCGTACCCATAGCCCATCTCACGCATGGCGAGCAGGCACTTGAGGAGCAGCACCCTGCCGATCCCTTTGCCCCGGTATTCCTCAGAGACCCCAGTAGGTCCGAAGAAGTCCAAGGCTGTAGTCTCGTAGCAGGCAAAGCCGACGATTTTGTCACCATCAAGCGCGATGAAACACGAGACGGGTTGCCGCGCAAAGCAGCCATCGCATTCACTCGCCCAGCCCTTACCGAAGACCTCTTCAACATAGCTCAAGACGCGGTGTTTGTTGTGAGGCATGGCGCGCTTGATCTGAATCCCCATCTGTTTCAACTGATCCAGTCCCGGGATCGTCTCGGGGAGGTCATATAGCTTAACTAGCATATCACCACTACTCATGGAACACGCTCCTTTTCGTTGACAGTCAACCGTCTGAGTCTACCGTCTGAAGAGTACTCCAGCCACACGGTAGATCAGAGGGGCCTCGTCAAAGATTCCACATAGCTCCGACACTCTCCTCCGAGGACGCAAGAAACCGCCGCAAGTCGCGGCGGTTTCTCATACAGATTCACTTTTAGGTCTCCAGACGGATGACTCAGACGGTTGACGGTATCAGATTTTCATCTTCGGATCCAGTGCGTCACGGAGGCCGTCGCCCATCATGTTGAAGGCGAGGACGGTGATCATGATGGCGACCCCGGGCCACATGCTGATGTGAGGCGCGTGGCGCAGAAAGGCACGGCCTTCATTGAGGATTGAGCCCCAGGTTGACTGGGGAGGCTGTGCCCCGAAGCCCAGGAATGTCAGGCTGGATTCCAGTAGAATAACGCTGGCGATATTGAGCGTGGCCATAACGATAATGGGCGCCATGGAGTTCGGCAGGATATGCCTGAGGATTATGCGGCGATCATCGCAACCGAGGACGGTGGCAGCCTCGACATAGTCCAGGCGCTTGATCTGCAGGACCTTAGCCCTGACCTGACGGGCGTAGCCATTCCACGATGTCAAGCCAATTACAATCATCAGGTTATTCAAGCTGGGACCGAGCACGGATACCACGGCGATAACCAGCAAGAATTGGGGAATAGTGACGAAGATCTCGGCCACCCGCATGATGGCGTGGTCTATCCAGCCACCGTAATAGCCTGCCACCGCGCCCAGCACCACTCCGATCACCAGCGAGATGCTTCCTGCGATGAAGCCGACCGATAGCGATACCCGCGATCCCCAGATCACACGGCTGAGGATGTCACGCCCCAGGTGATCCTGCCCCAGGATATGGGCTGAACTAGGAGCCCTGAGCCGATCGATAGGGTTGACCTGATCTGGATCATAGGGAGATAGCACAGGGGCCAGGATCGCTACGGCAAACAGCAGCAGGACCACGATCATACCCAATAGCGCGAGTTTGTGACGACGAAAGCGTAGCCATATGGCCCGCAACCCCATCCCTGATGATGGGCTTGCCTGGAGCTCCATCTCCAAAGTCTGGATCTGTTCTTGGTCGAGTTCTCTCGCGACTGCCATTGTCTCACCCCCCTAGTAGTAACGAATACGTGGGTCGATGACACAATAAAGCACATCAACCGCAAGGTTTGCCACCAGCACTGCACCGGAAGTCAGAAGGATTATAGCCTGAACGACGAAGAAGTCCCGGCTCGAAAGCGAGTTGACCAGGAGCCTTCCGATCCCTGGCCAGGCGAAGATGACCTCGACGACGACGGAGCCGCTAACCAGGTAAGCGATCCAGTAGGCTAGGATGGTGGCGATAGGGATCATGGCGTTACGTAGTGCGTGACGATAAATGACGACGCGATCCGCCAGGCCTTTGGCCCGGGCGGTGCGAACATAGTCTTCGTTAAGTACCTCGAGCATGGACCCGCGGATCATACGCATCAATCCAGTCGCCCAACCGGTGCCGAGGACCACGGCGGGGAGAAGATAGTGCCGCCATGTCTCGCTGCCGGATGTGGGCCAGCCGAAGCGGGTAGAGAAGAAGGAGATCAACATCAGCGATAGCCAAAATGATGGCATAGACTGCCCCAAGAGGGCGAAGAACGTACTGATGTAGTCAAATGCCGAGTATTTCTTCACCGCGGAGATGATGCCCACGGGAAAGGCGATGCCCAACCCAATCGCTGTCGCAATCAAGTTGAGGTTAACGGTTTGTGGGAGTCGTGAGCCGATTAGCTCGATAACGGACATACGGTTGACGAACGACGTGCCGAAATCGCCGGTTAGCGCTTTGCTAAGCCACCGGAAGTACTGCAGATAGACAGGCTGATCGAAGCCCCAGTCGTGACGGATCTGTGCGACAACCTGGGCATCGACCTCCCGTCCGGCGATAATGCTGACGGGGTCCCCAGGTGCCAGGTGCATCATGGCGAAGACAATAACCGTAATGCCAATCATGGTAACGAGAGCGAGCAGAACGCGCTCAATGATGAACCTCTTCACAATGAACCCCCTCTCCGGATGCAGAAACACTGCCTTTGGTGGACGATGGTGCCACTTCTAGGTCTATACTAGCCTCTTGATCAAAGGGAGCGCGCAGCCTCCCGCAGAAGGCTGCGCGTTCACACCTACGGAGCTAGATCATTACTTCACGCGAGTGACACGGTTCAGGAAGGTGAGCTGACCATACGGCTCAGCAGTCATGCCGGTGAAGTTTTTATTCAGAGCATTGTTAGAGTACGGGAAGTAAATGAAGAGCATGGGCAGATCCTTAGCCAGGTGTTCCTGTAGCTGGCTGTAGATCGCTTGGCGCTTGGCGGTATCGTTTTCCTTTGTACCAGCCACAATCAGCCTATCAGCCTCGGCGTTGCTATAACGGAAGTCATTGAGCCCACCGGTTGTGTGCAGGTAACGGGACTGATCCGGATCCACACCAGGGCCCATGGAGCCGACCATGGCCTGGTACTCCTTGTGCGGCAGTTCGCCTGCGATGACTTTGTCCATGATATCATACATGGCACCGCGTTCCATGGTCTTGATCTGCATATCAACGCCGATATCCTTGAACCATTGCTGCAGCAGGAGAGCGATCTGCTTGAAGGTCTCACTGGAGGAGTCAACCATGGTGGTGAACTGGACGCGCTCACCCTTCGGATTGAGATAGAAGCCGTCTGCGCCCTTCTTGTAACCGGCTTTGTCCAGGGTGTCTTTGGCCTTGGCGACGTCGAAGGGGTAGAGCTCCTTGACATTTTTATCATAGAAGCTATGGGACGGAGCGTAAGGAGTGATGGCCTTGACGCCTTGACCCTTGAGGACGTTGTTGATGATGACGTCTTTGTTGGTGGCATAGGTCAGAGCTTGGCGAAGGGCAGGATCCTTGAAGACCTCATACTGGTTGTTCCAAGCGAGGTAAGCGTAACGCAGCTGAGGGAACGAGTAGACCTGGTACTTGCTGGTCTCTTTCTTGATACGTTCAACATCGTCCGGAGCGATACCGGCGAGGTAATCTACTTCACCGTTCTCGAAGGCCATCAGACGAACAGAGAGTTCTGGGATCGGACGGAAGACCACCTGATCGAGCTGAGGTTTGACACCCCAGTAGTCCTTATTGGCAGCAAGCACAATGCGGGTTTCGGGGACCCACTCGGTGAGTTTCCAGGCACCGGTCCCGTTGGGTTCCTTGTTGTACCCTTGGTAGTTGTTCTTGTCGAAGCCCTTCTTCTCCACATAGGTTTTCGAGATGATTCCCATGGTCATGCGGCTGAGGAAGGGAGCGTAGACGTCATTCAACTGGAAGACGACGGTTTGAGCATCGGGAGTCTCGATCTTCGCGATGCTGCTGTAGTTGTTACGAGCATTGGACTTGACCTTAGGGTCGAGAATCTGCTCGTAGGTAAACTTGACGTCGGCGGATGTAAATGGCGATCCATCATGGAACTTCACATCCTTGCGCAGGGTGAAGGTCCATGTTTTGCCGTCGGTGCTCGTCTTCCACTCAGTGGCTAGACCTGGTACGAGCTTGTTGTTGCCTTCAAGATTGACGAGACCATCATGGATCAGGCCATGCACGTCACCTGACGGTGCATCAGTAGACAGGAACGGAACAAGCTGTAGGATGTCTGCTTGTGCGCCGATTGTCAACTTGCCACCGGTTTTGGGAGCAGGGTTGGTTGTGCCTCCGGGTGCTGGAGTGGAGTTGCATGCGGTCAGGAGCATGGTCATAGCGAGGAGCAACACCAGGGCTTTGATGGACCACTTTTTCATCAGACGACGCCTCCTTGGTTTTCGATCAATATGAGGCCAGCGATGCGAAGGAGCTCTTCTCATTCATAGACCGGCTGACTAATAATATACCTGAGAACGCATGTGTATGCAATATATGTTTGCAAAAATTCTGCGCGGATTAGCACCCCATATTATCCCCCGTAAAGGTGCATCCTGCGTGGATACGGTGCGATCTTCGTCAGATGACGAGAGTCTCTCGGCCTCACAAGGACTAGAACCATGGGCACTGAGTGCGTCACGAATAAGAATACGGGGGCACCGCCTAGCCGCGTGAAAATCACGTCGGTGCCGTGTGGTGAGGTCGCAAACGCCTCGAAGAGCCGCTGCCCATAGGGGCGCGACATGGCTGCCGAGCACCGAGTCAGCAGCGGCGGTTATTACAAACGGAAAGCGACCGACTATCTCGGCCGCTTTTCCAGTGCTAGTAGGTCTTCAGTTCGATCGCTCATGAGCCTGTGGGCATCACTGATTGCCATGTTGTAAACGAGGGGACCGATCTTGTCGAGAAAGAACTGAAGGAACAAGGAGGCGCCAAAATCACTGATCTCTTCACTTCTTTGGTCCCAGAAGAACGATTTGATCTGTTCAAGTGCCTCATGCTTTTGCTCTGGGGTCATCTGGACATCCTTCATGCGTCTGCTCCCATCAGATGAATAAGGCAGTCAGCATCTGCTGGATCTGGTCTGATACTGGGTGATGTAACGTGGGATAGGAGAAGGCGACGATGACCTCCTGGCAGTCATTGGGGTCGGGATCAGCCAGATGATAGCTGATAAGGACGCCATCTCGTCCTCCTACCGTCACACACCGCCGGTCGTGGTCAGCCAGGCTGTAGCACTGCTTACACTCACAGCGGGCGGCGACCATGGGGATCTTGAGGCGAGCAAGGCCCTCCTTGATCTCACAAGCCGTGATATACGCCATCTGCCGACATCCTTTC
>CAYOCI010000116.1:0-7912 GCA_964402415.1 uncultured Clostridia bacterium | reverse complement strand
CTCACGACGCTCTTCTTCAAATCCTGCACTTACCCTTAACTTAGTGACATTGCCCAGGGGGGTTTTCCATTTCATCGACAATCTGGTTTGATTGCCTTGACTCCACTCATAACCTATGTTACTCTTAACCTATGATATGAGAGAAGTGAGGTAGAGATCATGTCGATCAACCATACCATCCTAGGGATCCTCAGCTGTCAGCCGCTAAGCGGCTACGATCTGAAGAAGATCATCCAGGATTCGCCCTTTATGTACTGGTCAGGTAACAACAATCAGATCTACAAGGCGTTGATGGAGCTGCTCGATGAGGGCTATGTGACCCATGAGACCTTCCATCAGGAAAGCTCACCGTCAAAGAAGATCTACACCATCACCGAGGATGGACTAGCGGAGCTAGCCGAATGGGTACGCTCGGTTCCCGATCTGCCCGAGCTGAAGAACGCCTTTCTGATCCGACTGGCTTGGGCGGACAGACTCCAGCCCAACGAACTTGATTCGGTGCTATCACGCTACGAGCAAGAGTTGCGGCAGCAGGTGCTGCTTCTTGAGGAGCAGCGGCGGCGAGGAACCTTTGCCCCCAATCGGACGCCCCGCGAGGCTTACCTGTGGGATATGATCCACGACAACACGGTCTCAACTTACCTCAATGAGCTGGAGTGGCTGCAACGACTGCGCCAAGGGCTGGGTAATGAGGCAGACAAGGAGAGTGACCAGATGGAGCTCAGAGTGGTAGAACGAGGCAGCCAGAAGTACGTGCAGTGCCTCGCGGCTGAACCCCCGCTTGAGACCAGCGAGGAGATCCTGAACCTGATGGCAACGGGCTGGGAAAGCGAAACCCGTCTCTTGATGCTTCACGCTGACGCCCTTGCCGACGGTTTCTTCAAGCTGAGAACGGGGCTAGCCGGGATGGTGCTGCAGAAGTTCGTCAACTATCGCTTTCATGTGGCGCTGGTCATCCCCAGCGAACGCGTCATCCAGGGCAAATTCAAGGAACTGCTCGCCGAGTCTGCCCGAGGAAGCGATTTTCGGTCCTTCCCCACCGTCGAGGAGGCAGAGGCTTGGTTGCTGAGCTTGAGCGGAGGTATGGAGCGATGAAGGAAAGGTCTGCGTTCAAGTCACCTGAGGGGAAAGCCGCGATCTTGAGAAGCTATGATCTGCTCATGGAGCACTGGCCGGGGGCCCACGAGCGGCTCCATCTCGATACCCGCTATGGCAGTACCTTCGTTGTCGCCTGCGGGCCCAAAGACGCTCCCCCAGTCCTCCTTTTGCATGGCAGCTGGATGAACTCGGCCATGTGGGTCGGAGCAGCAACACAGTACGCAGCCCACCACCGCGTCTATGCTGTGGATATGCCCGGCGAACCCGGCAGGAGCGATGAAAGGCAGCTGTCACTGTCCACCGATGACTACGCCCAGTGGCTGCATGACGTGTTCGATGCCCTCAGGATCCCACGGGCCCGCCTGGTCGGTATCTCGTTGGGGGCTTGGCTGGCGACCAAGTTTGCTGTGACGTTCCCGGAAAGGGTCGAGAAGCTGGCGCTACTCTGCCCAGCAGGGATCGGTCCACAGCGCCTCTCGTTCCTACTCAAGAGTCTGCCCTTGATGCTCTTGGGCGACAAAGGGATGGAGCTCTCCCTGCGCAAAGTCAACGGGAGCCAGGATGTCCCGAATGTGATCATGGAGTTCATGAAGCTGGTTGGCAAGAACTACAACTACCGGCGCGAACCCGTCCCCCTGTTCTCGGACAGCGAGCTGCAGCGGCTGACTATGCCCACCATCTTGTTTGTTGGGGAGAAGGACGTCATGTTCTACTCCGAAAAGACGGCAGCCCGCCTAGGGCGCCTGCTCCCCCACGCCAAGATCAACATCATCCCCGGGGCTGGCCACACCCTGATTAACCTCGATGACAAGATCGTTGAATTCTTGAGGTCCCGTCCCTGAGGGGAGTTGACCAGATAAGACCACATTGAGCGAAGTCTCAGCGTGGTCTTATCTGTTTCTCGTCCTCATTTTGCCACCTCTGTGGGAACATTTGCCACGAAACTGCGTAGAATACGGATGTACGGGCTCAAGGCTCAGTTCACTTAGGTGTTTACAGGAGGACGTCTATGAACAAAGCGTTGCGTAGGATGACCGCGTTAGTTCTTATGCTGTTGATGCTGGTGAACTCAGCAGCGGTCCAGGCCGGCTCGCAGCTGACCGGAACCTGGCAGGGCCAGATCGAGCTTCCAGGCCTGAAGCTAGAGATCTCTGTCACCTTTGATGGCAAAGGCCAGGGCACCATCAGCATTCCGATGCAGCAACTCAAGGACTACTCATTGGGCCAGATCACCGCGAACGGTGACCAGATCTCCTTTGCCCTCCCCGGCATCCCTGGGGACCCCCGTGTGACAGCTAAGTTCGTTGCCGCTGACCAGATCGAGGGGTCGTTCACTCAGAGCGGAGCCAGCTTCCCCTGCGCGCTCAGACGGGCCAGTACCGCTGAAGAGCAGACTGCCGCCGCCACGCAAGAAGAAACGCTTAAGTCCATCCAAGCCTCTGTCAAGCAGATCATGGGCGAATGGAATGTGCCTGGCGTCGGGCTTGGCATCATCAAAGACGGTAAGGTCATTCTCTCCCAAGGCTTTGGCTATCGCGATGTGGAGAAGAAACAGCCCGTCGATGCTGACACGCTCTTTGCCATCGGCTCCTCAACCAAGGCCTTTACCACCATGGCCGTAGCCAGTGCCGTTGATGAAGGTCTATTGAGCTGGGATAAGCCGGTGGTGGAGTATGTACCCTGGTTTCACATGAAGGACCCTGTCGCCAGTAAGGCTGTCACGCTTAGAGACATGGCTCTCCATCGCACGGGCCTCCCCCGCCACGATCTAGCTTGGTATGGTTCTGAGCTAAGCAGAGAAGATATGGTACGCGCCATCGCTCACCTGGACTCCAGCGTGGGGTTCCGTGAGGCCTGGCAGTATAACAACTTCATGTACACCAGCATTGGCTATGTACTGGAGCAGGCCACCGGCGTCAGCTGGGAAGAGAACATTCAGAAGAAGATCTTCTCCCCCCTCGGCATGACGAACTCCAACTTCACTGTGTCAGAGATGGTGAAAGCCGCTAATGCTGCTCTACCCTATGAAGGCAGCAAAGATGGAGCGACCCAGCTAGCTTATCGGAGTATCGACTCCATCGGTCCTGCTGGCAGCATCAACTCTTCTGTCAATGATATGACCAGATGGGTGCAGGCGCTGCTCGCTGGCGGCCAGGTCAATGGGACACGGCTGGTCAGCCAAGGGAGATTCGCTGAGCTGATCACCCCTCAGATGACCCTTCCTGCTGGCGGGTTCCCCGAGACACCATTCTCGACCTATGCCATGGGCTGGATGGTTGACTCCTATCGCGGCCATACGGTCGTCCACCATGGTGGCAATATCGATGGCTTCAGCGCCCTCGTCTCCTTCCTGCCCAGCGATGGCATCGGCATCGTGGTGCTGACCAACGCCAACGGTAGCCCCGCTCCGACCATCATCGAGCGGCGCGTCCTCGACGGGTTGCTGCAGTTGCCCACCGTCGATTGGAGCAGCCGTCTTAAGCAGCAGATGGCGGCCATTCCTGATGAGCTTCCCACCGCTCCTCCGCAGATTAGCAGTACGGTACCCTCGCGTTCACTGGACCAGTTTGTTGGCAACTACAGTCACCCTGCCTATGGGCAGGTCCAGGTGGTCAAAGCTGAGGATGGCCTCCGCGTCCAATACCACCACATTGACGAACCACTCAGCCATTGGCACTATGACGTCTTCGTGGCCAAGGTCAAGCAGGGCGGCCTAACCACGCAAATACCGGTTCAGTTCCTGTCGGGAATGGACGGGTATGTGAACAAAATGCAGATGGTCTTGGAGGCCAGCGTCGACCCGATCGTTTTCACACGTGTGGCCGGTGCGGAGATCCCCGAAACCGTCATCGATGCGCTGCTGGGCAAGTACGTGACCATGGGGACGCCCATCACGCTCAGTGACAACAACGGCACCCTGGTGATGGAGATCCCCGGGCAGCCGCCCTACACCCTGCAGGCAGATCAGGGCGAGCGCTTCAGCGTCAAGGAACTGCCTGACTTCTACGTGCATTACGAGCTCGATGAGCAAGGCCAGGTCGTCAGTATCACTCTGCAGCAACCTGGTGGCAGCTTCGTAGCGACCCCAGTGAAATAGGTGCAGGTCATCTGCGCCACGATGTGCAGAAAGCAAAAACCGTGCCTGGTGGGCACGGTTTTTCTTGTTAATCTCTTGGTCATGACGACGCAGAACGGTTCATCTCCAAAGAAGCCGATTATCCTAGCGGGTTCTCGTGCGTCTATACCTTGAAGAAGCACAGTGGACAATAGGTGGTCATCCAAGTTTATGAGGCAACTGAGTGAACCGCTATCAACGTTGGCAATAGATGAAAGGAGCAAAGACTCATGCTAATGAGATCCAGCGCCTTTAGTGTCTTAAGTTGCCTTGATGAAGTAACGATGGTCCATGCCAAGTTCGCGGATCGCGTTGAGCTCATCGGCCGCCATCAACCCAGCACAAAACAGGTTAAGATATTCCTGCGAGATGCTTTGATTGAAGATCAGCAGATCATCGGTGTTGATGGTCACAGGAACACCATGATCATAGAGCTTTCTAATCGGATGATCTGCATAACCATGCACCAGTTTCAGCATGATGTTGCTCGTCGGGCAAACGTTGAGTTGAATCCGATGATCGGCCAACCACTGCATGATTGGAACTGAATGGGCAGCGGCAATTCCGTGATGTACTTCATGGAGCTCTAGCACTTCGACTGCTTCCATCACATCTTCAGCACTGCCAAATTCCCCAACATGGGCTTTCAGCCTTAGTCCAGAGGCCTTAGCCTGTCTGTAGATGGACTTAAAACTAGAAATGGGCTGAGCAAACTCATTATTGCAGATGTCCACCGATCTAAACCAGTTGTATGAGAGTATCTCATCAAGACGTGCAGCTACAGCCTCAACGTTGCTTTCGCGTCCCAATGACAGTTCGGGAAAGAACTCAGATTTTGGAGCATACCGTTGATGTAATTCATTGACGACTTTCACGAAGATTTCCATGCCCCCCAGATAATCAACCTCGCCAATGCTAAAGCCTAACGTGAGTACGTGAATACTGTCCCTTGCTGCTTGAACAAAGGATGCTTCGATACGTTTTAAGTATCCCTGAAGTCCAGGGCAATGGCATTTGACGTTGCTTTCGAACCACTTCTGCATGTCTGCTAACGTGTCGAACGGCTGGAGAGGTGGCTCTATCGTAACGTTTGCCCAGTCTTCAATGTACCTAACATCTCCACCGCGACCAGCATGGTTGTGAAGATCGCTTTTGGGGATGCGCTGCAACTCCTCAATTGAGTGTTCTAGTAGGGCATTAACAAACTGCTGCTTCATAAAGCAATCCTCCAACAAATGGATAAGGGGAAAACAGATTTCAGTATACTCGACGACGGAAATCGTGTAAAGCCTTGCGTATTAAGAAAGCTGATGGACAGCGATCAAAAGCCTTCGAGCAGTTCACCCAGACCTTTGACTCGACCTATGGTGGTTTCAGCCGAGTGCCCAAGTTTCCCACTCCGAGTATTTCTTCGTTCCTTCCCCCAGTGTGACTGCTGATCGGTGACGATGATGGTCAGCTCCAAGTCAGAGAAAACATGGTGACATCGTTGGCGAACGCTTGGCATGAGGTTAAAGCCAAGGCACCTAATCATGGGCCACCACGACCAGGATGGACTGGCCGAGTTTCTGGGCAAAACTGATGTGGCAGCAGTGTAGTCCATCTGCCAGGCGCAGATGGATCTTTCGTTCCCAATAACGGAATGTCCCCCAATCATACGTCAACTGGTCGGCTCCAGCTCAGCCCAAACTGGCAGTTGGTGCCAGAGGGGCGGAGATCTATAATGATCATGCCGTTTACCGTTCATACCTCGATTTGCTCCATCATATACCATGAGCCGATCTGACTGGTGGGTCATAGCACAAAGAAAGGGAGCTCCTATCTCAATCAAACAGGACCATACTGATTGAAGACTACGCATATTGAAGATTAGCATCATGTTGGCCTTCGCTGTTATTGATGGGTTCCACTTATTAGGAGGTCGCTGCCGAAAGTCATCTGCGTGTATTCGCAGTATAGGCGCCTGGAGGACGCATCGTTGATCGAACGGATGCCCGTGGTGCTGACAGATAATAGGGCATTCGCTTTAACCATGTCGTACTGGAACTTGCCTGGAGCGAATAAGGGGGGGGAGATTGCTGTGGTGAACTTATGGAGAACCAATCCTTTGTCTGGAATCACATTGGTGCGCGGCCAGGGCGCTACCGTGTGGGATACGGCCGGGAAGTCCTATCTGGATCTGTTGTCAGGCACTTGGAGCAGCGGACTTGGCCATGGGCATCCGCGGTGGGTCGCAGCGATCCAGGATCAGGCGAGCAAACTGGTGCATACCGGATCAGCTTTTCACACTGCCGAGGTTGAAGATGCCCTAACCAAGCTGGGGGAGATCTTGCCCCCGGAACTGAACCATGTTGTATTTGTCAATACGGGCAGCGAGGCAGTTGAACTGGCCCTGAAAATGGCCCACGCCGCCACTGGCCGTCGTGAAGTGGCAGCTAGCATACAAGGATACTATGGGGCAACAACCTATACTCTGGCCCTATCGGACAGCAAGCAGGCGGTGTCGTATCTGCCTTGGCGGGGGCACGTGCGTTGGCTATCAACTCCGCACTGCCGGTCTTGCGCCCTGGGCCACGCCCCCTCTTGTGCTGGCAAGTTTGAGTGTCTTAACCCGTTGGCGGAACTCGGATCCAGCGGGGAATCAGAGGTTGCCGCTGTTCTCTACCTGCCCGTTTTCGGCAGCGGCATCATCGTCCCGCCTGCAGGTTACGGTAAACGACTGAGGGAACTGAGCCACCGCTGTGGAGCTCTGCTGATTGCCGAAGAGGTTACCACGGGCATGGGGCGTACAGGACGGTGGTTCGGCTTCGAACACGATGGCATCACCCCGGATATCTTGGTCATTGGCAAGGCGATTGGCGGCGGGCTGCCAATCGCGGCGGTAGTGACGACTGCCGACGTACAGCAGCGCTGCCAAGGTGTCCTCACCCACGTTCAGTCACACCAGAATGACCCTCTTTCTGGCCGTGTTGCAGCCACCGTTATCTCCATCATGCAGCAGGAGCGATTGGTTGAGCGGTCAGCGAAGATGGGGCTCTATCTCAGGGCAAGCCTGGATTCCATCATGCGGAGTGGACCATGGATCGCGGACGTGCGCGGCCGAGGAACCATGGTAGGTGTAGAGCTTCGGCCGGATTGGCAGCCGTATGGACCGATCGTAGCCGAGCGGCTACTCGAAGCGGGTTTCATCGTCGACCACCATGCCCCGACAGGAACCTTTCGCCTGTTTCCGCCCTATGTGATCACGCGCGAACAGGTTGATGCCTTTGCAGCGCGTTTCAACAAGATACTCTTGGAGCTCTAGGGAAGAAGCTGCTAGAACATCACCATATGGGGCGTAGATATGATGGTGGTCGGTATGGTCTCTGACACCGACGCAACGGCCTCTGCAACATCGTCGGCGTGACGGACGACTCCAGCACATGGAGCAAAGGGGCAACGGTACCAACAACATCGAGCAACAGCCACCCAGCCCCAGCCCGACTCGGGTTAGCCACAAACTCGTAGCCATCCCATATGAGTCCTGCGACATCGAGGGCAGTCGCCACCCAATCTCCCGATGGGTCTACATGCAAAACTGGGTTCTCCTGACAGTAGTCGTAGAGGTTCAAACTCAGCGGGCTGGTCACCGATAGTGGTCTTGACGAGCTGGTTGAAACCGTCGTAGTAATGGAAGGTTACGGCGGAGCTCTCTTCGTC
>CAYOCI010000115.1:0-8036 GCA_964402415.1 uncultured Clostridia bacterium | reverse complement strand
GCACGCCGCCAGCGTTCGTCCTGAGCCAGGATCAAACTCTCCGATAAAAGTTTATTTCATCGCAAAGCGATACTTGGCTCGTTGTGGCTTTCGCCATTGCATCTCGCTTGCGCTCGATGCGGAATTGAACTTTGGCTTCTTCATACGCTGTTCAGTTCTCAAAGATCAACTTCATCTTGCCTGCCGTTCACCGGCGGAACACTATCTTACCACGTCAGTTGCTTACATCGCAAGCGACAGATTCTGGCGCGCTTGCCGGTGTTTCGCTACCGAACACGTTTGTTATCTTAGCATAGCAGTCGAGAACATGTCAACTCAAACGGACAAACCATTTCTGTCCAAAGCAAACAGGACCATCCGCCTGATGAAGAAGCAGTTAGGGCGGGTCAAGAACCCGCCCATGACTAATCGAAGCAAATAGGATGATGCCGTAGACACTGGAGCAGTTACCGCACCAACTCCATCACTTGATACTTGATCGAGCCGGCCGGAACAATCACTTCAATGGTATCTCCGGGTTTTTTACCGATGATAGCTTTGCCAACAGGCGATTCATTAGAGATACGGTTTTCAGCCGGATTGGCCTCAGCTGAACCTACGATGGTATAGGTAAACTCCTCTTCAAACTCAAGGTCTTTCAAACGTACCCTAGACCCTACTCCGACGACATCCTTGGTCGGGTTATCACTCTCATCAATAATGCGTGCGTTGCGCAGCATCTTCTCTAAGGTAAGAATTCGCCCTTCAATGAACGCCTGCTCATTCTTGGCATCGTCATACTCGGAGTTCTCACTGATATCGCCAAACTCGATAGCCTGCTTAATCCGCTCGGCGACCTCACGACGCTTAACGGATTTCAGATTGTCGAGCTCCTCCTCCAACCTCTTAAGCCCATCCTGGGTCAAATACACTTCTTTTTCAGACAAAGCAATCGCTCCTTTATCAAGTTTCATCCTGCAGGTAAGCCAAATGGTAGTGTGTGAGTGTATCAGCTAGCACGCTTCCCCACGTGCCTTACCATGTATATGAGCGGGACAAGATATTATGCTCGATGGGTCTCATGGGACAGTATACTATAACAAGCACCGCCAGCGCTCACTGGCAGTGCTTGCTCGTTGGGTCCGTCGTCAGCCCACGGTCATTATAAGCCAGAGACCAATCTTTGTCAACGATCTTCCTGCAGTTGCCATATTCAAGTCTAGAGGGCCATGGCTTCGTCGAGAGTCTCGATACGAGGGCGAAAAGCGATCCTGTCCAGCAGATCATTATACTCGTCAGGCGTCAGTTCTGCCTTGCCACTGAGCGCCACGAGAACACCTTCCATTACGTTGGTGCCAAAGGAGCGTCCATTGAGCTCAGGGGTCGTCGTAACCAGAGTCTTGACGCCGCGCCTAGCGAGATCCCTAACGTCGTCCGCAGTCACTGTATTGGTGATGATAGTCTTCCCGTCGAGTCTGTCTGGCATGTAGCGCTTAATGAAAAGAAAATCGCCTGCAATGATATCGGCCTGGTGGTAGTATTCCGGGTAACGGACTGTCGTGCTTTCCTGCTTCTTGCCTGTGGGGTACAGCATTGTGAACGGCAGTTGACTGACAATCGGTCCGACGATAGACCCTACTCTATGAAGGCTCTTCAGGCTCCTGAGCGGTATCGGGAGTCCCAGGATAAAGATGAGATCGCCAAAGGTTGTTTCGCACCCAGCCTGAACCAGTGCTTCCGCCATGCCAAAACGATCCAGTCCGGAAACTAGCAGTACCTTCTTCCCCTGCAGAGGGAACCGATAGTCCTGCTCTAAGTATCTGATGACGCGTCTTTCCAGCGTATTCTTCAGGCCGCTGCCATCGACAATGGGTGTCTTTTTTGCTGCTTGAGCAATGCGTACCGCGTCGCGCAAGATCAGGCGTTTCTTACCTGCCCAGACGTAGAGATCGATCCCTCCCATACCAAAGGCATCGACTTGACCATCTAGTTCACGGATCATGGCGATGGCCTTGTCCATGTCTCCATCAGTACCAATTCTCTCGATACGAAACTGCTCGCCGAGGATCTCAGTCTCAACTGCGTGATTGCGTTTCGATGAACCTAGGCTGACACTCACAACACGCTTCATATTCTAAGCCCCCTTCGATCTGTTTATGCAGTTGCTGACACACCAGAGTTACTATCTAGGAGCGCTACAGCCCCTTGAGATCACGTATGATGGCGCGCACCTTGCCAACATCAACCACCTGATCCTGTTGGAGCGGAGATTCGCCGATCTCAATCCCGATGACCTCATTGTCCAGTAACGCGCTGCTCAAACGCACGCGGTTGTTGGATCCCAACAGAATAGTCGTGTCAAACTGGCGAACCTTAGTAATGATGCCCATTAGTTCATTGAGCAGCTCAAGTCCAGACTTCAGACGAACAAAGTCTAGGCGCTCCTGCTCGGTCATCACCAGAGCAAAGTCGATCCCCTCATCCACGGCCATATCGAGGATCTCCTGTTTGTTCAGAATCGGGAAACCCACCAGCGCGATGGTACCGCCCTTCCGTACCTCGCCCAGTGTCTCCAGACGCGAGATGAAGGTTCGGTCAAGGCCTAGCTCTCTCGCCACGTCTTGTTGAGAAGCGCCATCCACACGCAGCTTCAGCGCATGATCGATGGCCGAGATGATCTTCTCGCGTCGAATGAGCTTCTCGCCAATACGAATGAAGTCCACTGACCACACCCCCAAGCTTAGCAGATACAACACGTCCAGTTATCGTCCAGCTACTTACGGTTGCTCCCTGTGCACATTCTTGTGTACACCCATTATAGGACGTTTGGCAGTAAATAACAAGCTCGCTGCCACCTCGGTTCTGGAAGCAGAAAAGCCCGGGCTAATGCCACGGGCTTAGGGGAAAGCGCCTGATGATCGCTGCCAACTTACTCGGTGCGATGGGGGTGTCCTGGTGCTTCATCCCCTTCTTAAGTGCCTGCAAAGTACGCAATCCGGCCCCATTGGTCAGATCGAGGTCGCGTGACAGGCGCGAGAGGGTCTTGCGCCGAGATTCCTCCAATGACTTCCAGGGCGACTGCCCTTCCTCAATGCGTTGGACTAGCTCGTCCCATAGATAGATCCGAGCTAGGTTGGTCAGCGGGTTACCACACGCCCCGCTCCGCGTCACGCCAAAGACCTCCGGAAGCTCCAACTCCATGCCAAGGTCAATCGACGCCTTGAGCTCCATGAGTTCTCTCTGCATGCTATCAAAAAGTGTCTTGGGCGTGACGAGAAGCGTGCTGGATAGGGCCCGGATGATGGCGTGTTCAATGGTGTGTGCCTGCTCTTCGCTGACCAGACCTCCGAGCTGCGCCGAGATCGATAGATCGGCTCCAGTGAGCAGCTCGTGGCCGTAGATCGTGACCGCGATATCATCGTCAGCTCGCGCCTCTGTAAAACCACCTTCAGGCTGCCAGCCTGCACCCAAGATGCAGGGATACTCGGACCGCATGCCCTTGAGATCTAGAGGCTCCAGCCCATCAGCCACGATCAACCCCTGGGTGACGTCGAAACTCTTGGCGCGGGCATAGTCGCGTCCGACTAGACGGCAGAACACGCTCTTGGTCCTGACCAGCGGAGGCGCATTGACATAAATGTCGTCGACCCAGAGCTCCTTCACCTCGCAGACAAGCCCAGCTGCATACAAGGTACCGGTGTCAGCAACATATGGAGTCATAAAGACGGGCGTACCAGCTCCCATTTCTGGCAGTGTCCGCACCAGAGCTGGATCCGACAGCATCGCATCAATGACCCCGCCTTCAATTCGTGGTAACTTACCATTCAGTACCGGGGTCACAATCACGGTCGTCACCCTCCCACTGCTCTCCCTCTAGATCAGACAGATATGCGCTCAATACCGCTTCCATCTCGGATTGGCTCTTGGCTTGGTTGATCTGCTCCCGGATCTGGGCTGCTCCCCGCAGCCCCTTTAGATACCAAGCAGCATGCTTGCGCATCTCACGGGGCCCAGTATAGTCGCCCTTTTGGGCGACAAGGTCCCTGAGGTGCCTGATCGCCATGGCGATCCTCTCTTCGGGGTTTGGGTCGGGAAGCATCTCTCCGGTCTGCAGATAATGTACCGTCTGCTTGATTAGCCATGGATTCCCCAATACACCCCGACCAATCATGACGCCATCACATCCCGTCTCACGCAACAGTCGGGCAGCGTCCGTTGGGTGCCATATATCTCCATTCCCTATGACTGGGATTCTGACCGCTTGCTTGACCCGTGCTATCACGCCCCAGTCAGCCTTGCCGGCGTAGAATTGCTCACGGGTACGACCATGTACCGCCACCGCCGCTGCCCCAGCGGCCTCCACGCGTTTGGCCAGTTCGACGGCGTTAATGTGGTCGCTATCCCAGCCAGCCCTCATCTTGACAGTCACCGGCTGCTTCGCGACCCGTACCACAGCCCGGACGATGGCTTCGGCTCTGGCTGGGTCGAGCATCAGAGCAGAACCTTCGCCATTCTTGACGATCTTGGGGGCTGGGCAGCCCATGTTTATGTCGATCAAGTCGCCACCGATCTCGGTTACAATGGCGGCTGCCCTTTCCATGGGGACGGGATCGGAGCCGAAAATCTGCACACTAATTGGGTGCTCCCATTCGCCTATCTCCACCAGACGAAAGGTTCGCTGCTGGCTATGAACCAGCCCCATATCACTGATCATCTCAGTCATTAGCAGACCACAGCCCATCTCATGACAGATGCGGCGAAAGACCAGGTCGGTGACACCCGCCATGGGCGCCAAAACCACCGGGTTCGGAATATCGATATGCGCGATCTTCAAGGTACGTGCCTCCTCGAGTAACAAGACTCCAACATATTCTAACACAAGGCCTGAGCCCGCATCCAGAGATGCGGCTATAGAGACCAGACACCAGAGGGCAGAGACCAGAAGGGATCACGTAGACCGAGACCATCATTTGTACATAGGGAAAGACTGTCGACGCTAAGTCGACAGTCCTGAAGGCTTTGGCTGGTATTGGCGTTTGTGAACCTCGAGGGCTTCTGGTGCCTGGTGTCTGCCCTCTGGTGTCTCGCTAGATACGAGCTACACCTGTCCGACGAGCCGCATCGGCGACGGCCTGAGCGATGGCAGGCGCGACCCGGGGATCGAAGACATCGACGATCACGTAGTCCTCGCGCAACTCTTCGGCTGGGATTAGCTCGGCGATGGCTTGAGCGGCAGCAAGCTTCATCTCTTCGTTGATATCGCTGGCTCTGACATCCAGGGCGCCGCGGAAGATGCCGGGGAAGCAGAGAACGTTGTTTACTTGATTGGGGTAATCGGAGCGCCCCGAGCCAGCTACACGTGCCCCACCCGCTTTGGCCTCGTCGGGAAAGATCTCGGGGACTGGATTAGCCATGGCGAAGACGATGGCATTCTTGGCCATACTGGCCACCATCTCGCGACTGACCACGTTGCCAGCTGAGACGCCGATGAAGATGTCGGCTCCGACCATGGCCTCAGCCAGGGCTCCTGTACGCCGAGTCCGATTGGTAACTTGGGCCATTTGCTCTTGTGAGGGGTTGTTCATCTCGTGCCCTGGGATGAGGATGCCATGGCGGTCGACCATCATGACGTCGTAAGCGCCAGCGGCCATCACCAGTTTGGCCACAGCAGTACCAGCGGCTCCGGCTCCATTGACAACAACGGTGCACTCAGAGAGCTGTTTGCCTACGAACTTGACGGCATTGAGCACCGCTGAGAGAACAACAACGGCCGTACCGTGCTGATCGTCATGGAAGACGGGAATGTCGAGCTCAGCCTTGAGTCGCCGCTCCACTTCGAAGCAGCGAGGGGAGCCGATATCCTCGAGGTTGATCCCGCCAAAAGAAGGGGCAATTGCCTTGACCGTGCGAATGATCTCTTCTACATCCTTGGTGGCCAGCAGAATGGGCACCGCATCCACGCCCGCGAAGTGCTTGAACAGAACGCACTTGCCCTCCATGACTGGCATTCCTGCCAACGGGCCGATATCGCCCAAGCCTAAGACAGCCGTTCCATCCGTTACCACGGCCACCGTATTTCCCTTGTTGGTATACTCGTAGGCGGCTTCAGGATCTTCATGGATCACTTTGCACGGTTCGGCCACTCCCGGGGTATAGGCGAGACTGAGGTCGGCCCGGTCCCGAAGTGGCACCTTGCTGACGATCTCAATCTTACCGCGGGCATTGCGATGGAGTGCCAGTGCATCATCACGTAACGTCATTGTTGCTCCTCCTTTGACGGGATCTGCGCTCCGGTTCCCTGCCTGAAAGATTGAATCATATCAATGGCAATGGCCCCGTAGACAGGGAGATCCTCGTTCTGATCGAACCAGTGAACTTCCTCAACATCATCATCAGCCTTGGCTTCGCCATTTAGATAGCGGGCAGCAAAGGTGATACACAGCTGTTGGCGCCGTTCCAGTTGGAAACTGCCGAGGTAATGGGTAATGACACAGTCAACGCCAGACTCTTCCTTGACCTCACGCCGCGCCGCTTCTTCGGCACTCTCACCTAGCTCAACATGCCCTGCCAACATCGCATAGGCTCCTGGCCGAAAGTGAGGGCTGCGTCCGAGCAGGAATCGACGATCATCATAGACCAGGGTTAGGACTACTGGGCGTGGCGCGTTCATGCCTAGGTAACTACACTGAGGGCATTGTGGGATAGGGTGCTCGAACTCGGTCGGCAATACCAACGATATACCACAAAAAGGACAGAACTTCTGTTCCTGCATTGCTCTCACCCGGCTTGTCCGTATTTTGTGTCTATGGTTCGAGGGGTTCGAGACTCTTCCCTCTTTTTCCTGCTTGTCAAGCGAATCATCACGAAGTCACAGAGCCAAGACTGAAACATAGACAAACTAAAAGACCGCCGATCCTCGGCGGTCGTCATCTCTGGCGGGAGTATGTGGGAATCGAACCCACCTTAGAGCTTATTAGGCCCTAAACTCGGTTTTGAAGACCGGTAGGCACACCAGAACCTAGCTACTCCCTTGTCAAGGCGGTCACTGTATCAGCGGCCACAGCACTTATTATATCACCCGCGGCTCCGCCTCGCAACTTGTGGCGGCCAGGTGCACCGCAAGAGTTCTTTATGCCACGTATGCGCTCGCTCCTGATAACTTGTCCAGCTTTTGGGCATGCTAACCATAGTATGGTAATTCCCTAGATGAAAGGATGAGCCGCTTGAAACAGGTGGATCGCGACACCAGTATAGCTAGCTTGGCCGAAAACGAGTTGGCCATGGTCCAGAGTCTCGAGCAATCGCTGAGCAGCTATCGCCAACCCGCTGAGAGAGTCATACTGATCGCCTATCAGTCGCCTAATATCACCGAGGCCAACGGCCCTGGCAAGGGTCGAGATCAGATCTACACAGTCTAGTAGTCGGGCGAAGACTAAACAAGAAGCGCGGCAGGATGCCATTACCATCCTGCTGCGCTTCTTGTTTGGCAGCATCCACTCAACCTACTGTTTGGCGCGAAGCGTACGCTTCTCACCCTGGCGTATGGTGATCTTCCTCTGGTCAAAAAGCTCAAGGATGGGCAGTGCGTACTTACGACTGGTGCCAAGTAGATCCCGAAACTCAGCCAGAGACAGGCTCTGATGCTCGGTGAAGAAGGTGCGCAGCTTTTCCTCGGCCTCGCTCAGCCGACGGGAGTGCAGGACCACCTCTTCGTTGAGCTTAATCAACGTCCCATCTTCCAGAAGCGC
Organism: uncultured Clostridia bacterium; assembly: GCA_964402415.1. GTDB lineage: Bacteria > Bacillota > JAAYKD01 > JAAYKD01 > CAYOCI01 > CAYOCI01. The sequence goes on along the minus strand of CAYOCI010000115.1, from coordinate 309 downwards.
CTCATAGATGCGCTGCGCCTGCTCACGACGCTCGCGGAAAGGTTGCAGCGCTTCCTCAGGCAGAGGTGAATTGTACGCGGTATCGAGAAAGGTCTTCTCCAACTGCTCCCGAATCCTCTGCTGGTCGGGACTTAGCCGTACCTCGAATCCAGCTAGAGCAAGATTGGCACCGCTTTGTCTGATCACACCCTCAGCTTCCCAGAGCAGCAATAGGTTGGCAAACAGCTTACTGTTCACGCTCTTGAGCACGCGGTTGCGCAGTTCTTCCTTAGCGAGTCCGCTCTTGAGTGGATTGGACTGATGGAAGCG
>CAYOCI010000114.1:0-8309 GCA_964402415.1 uncultured Clostridia bacterium | reverse complement strand
ATAGCATCCTTGGCGGCGGTATCATCGGTGTTGCCATCATCATCGGCGTCGCGTACACCATTCCGAAAACCGGCGCGGCACTGGGCATCTCTGCGATCCTGATCGCCCAACTCCTAACCGCCCTGATGTGTGATCATTTCGGTCTCTTCACCACCACGAAGACTCCCTTGACCTGGATGCGCTTGGTTGGAACCGCTCTGATGATCGTCGGCGCGAGACTACTGGTTGTCAAAGGCAAGTGAACCCCGGGTGGGGTTCTTTTGTTTTGTCGATCGCTTTTGGCTTGGTCAGCTACTGCTGCAATGGTATAATGAGTAGAAACAGGCTTCGACGCCCATGGGGCGTAGTCCCTGACACTAATGGCTGACGGCTGATGGCTGTTGGCTGACTGGGGGTGACCGATTGGCCTACCTCGCACTATATCGCCAATATCGGCCGAGGAACTTCTCTGAGGTAGTCGGACAACAGCATATTGTCAAGACGCTCTCCAACGCCATCCTCACCGGTAAGATTGGACATGCTTATCTGTTTTGCGGGCCGAGGGGAACAGGAAAGACATCCATCGCGCGGGTATTAGCGAAGTCGCTGAACTGCGTTCACGGGCCGACGGTGACCCCGTGCGGGACGTGCCCGTCGTGCGTCGCCATCGACCAAGGAAGCTCGGTCGATGTGCGGGAGATTGACGCCGCATCCAATGGACTGGTAGAGGATGTCCGCAATCTGCGTGAGACCATCCACTATGCCGCAGAGTCACGTTACAAGGTTTACATTATCGATGAAGTCCACAGCATGAAGGATATGGCGTTCAATGCTCTGCTCAAGACCTTGGAGGAGCCGCCGACCAACGTGATCTTCGTCCTCGCCACTACCGAGGCCCACAAGGTGCCGATGACCATACTCTCACGCTGCCAGAGATTCGACTTCCGCCGCATCGCGGCGCCCGAGATCGTCGGACATCTGGAGAGCATCGTCGCCAAGACCAACGTCAAGATCACAAAGGACGCTGTGACGCTGATAGCGGACCGCGCCCAGGGAGGTATGCGCGATGCGCTGAGTCTCCTTGATCAGTGTCTGGCCTACGCTGGGAGTGAGGTCACCCGTGCGGATGTCTTGACCGTGCTTGGCTCTGTCGCTGATCAGACCTTGGCGGATCTCCTGCAGGCCGTACTGGGTGGCAGCCCACTGCGGGTTATCGAGCTGCTTGATCAGATCGAAGGCGAGGGCAAGGACCTGGGGCAGCTGATCCGCGATCTGATCCAGTATCTCCGCGATCTGCTCACCAAGGGGGAACGCGATTGCTTAGAGATCAAGCAAGTGCAACTGGTCGGGTTCCTGAACATACTGGCGGCGTGCGAGAGCGAGATGCGCTGGTCGTCTCAGCCGCGTTTGAACCTCGAACTGGCGTTATTTAAGATGAGTGAAGACTATCGCTACGGGGATCGGATCAGCTCGCTGGAAGCTCGTCTCGAGCGGCTGGAGAGCGGGCAGGTACCTTTGACGAGTCCCGAGTCTGGAGTCCCAAATCCCAAGGAGAGAGACGCCGAGCCACCGTTTGAGCCGGATGAACCAACTGTGCCGAAGCTGAAGAGGAGTCCACGGGCAGAGCAACCTGTCTCGACCGCCCCGCCCGATCCGAGTAAGGAAGACGGGGTCTTCGGTGCTGCCGAACCCGTCCACGATGATCAGCTGGAGGCCGTGAAGGCCAAGTGGAACGACGTCATGGATTGGGTCAAAAAGGAGAAGATCTCCGCTCACGCGATCCTATTACACGCCCGGCTGCGCACCCTGGCGGGCGATCTTCTTGAGCTGAACTTCAATGAGGAGTTCCACCGCCGTACCATCGAGCGGACAGACAATAAGCAGGTGGTCGAGCGTGGGTTGGCCGCGGTCCTTGGACAACCCTATCGCATCCGTTGCACAAAGGGGCAGGAGACCATTGCTCCACCGCCGAAAACAACCGCAGCCGTTGAGACGAAGCCGGCAGCAGTGGAGGATGATCTGCTCATCGCCGGGGCAATCCAGTTATTTGGCAAAGATAAGGTTGAGATCAAGAACTGATGCGGCGGGGCCGCATAATATTATGGAAGCAGATCGCGGCTTTGCGTGCGACTGCGAGGAGGGAATCGAACTATGATGGGTGGCAATATGCAGAACATGATTCGGCAAGCGCAGAAGATGCAGCAGAAGATGCAGGAAGAGATGGCGCGTGTCGAGGCCGAGCTGAAGGAGAAGACTGTTGAGGCTTCTGTGGGCGGTGGTGTGGTCAGCGTGGTTGTGAGCGGCTCCAAAGAGGTCAAGTCAATCACCCTCAAGCCAGAAGTCATCGATCCTGACGATATCGATATGCTCCAAGACCTGATCTTGGCTGCTGTCAACGAGGGCTTGCGAAAAGCCGAGGAACTGGCCGCGTCTGAGATGAAGAAGGTAACCGGAAATATCAAAATGCCCGGCCTGTTCTAACGAACAGCCCTTTAGGAGAGCTTACTGATGTATTCCTTTGGGGAACCGATTGCTAAGCTGATCAGCCAACTGACGCGTCTTCCGGGTGTGGGGCCCAAGACTGCGCAGCGACTCGCCTTTCATCTACTCGGCATGGAAACCGCTCAGGTCAGAGAGCTCGCGCGTTCCATGGTCGATGCCAAAGAGAGCATGAAATTCTGCTCGATCTGCTACAATATCTCGGACCGCGACCCCTGCGTGGTCTGTCAGGATGATCGGCGTGATACCAGCACCATCTGCGTGGTCTCTGACCCTAAGGATGTGGTGGCCATGGAGAAGACACGCGAATACCGTGGACTCTATCATGTCCTACACGGAGCGATCATCCCTGGTGAAGGGATAGGGCCGGATCAGCTCAAAATTCGTGAGCTGATTACACGTCTCAAGGATGCGGAGATCAAGGAGATCATCCTTGCGACCAATCCCAATATCGAGGGTGAGACTACAGCCATGTATCTGGCCCGTCTCCTCAAGCCCTTTGGGATTCGCGTCACGCGTATCGCTCATGGGCTGCCTGTGGGCGGCGACTTGGAATATGCCGATGAAGTCACCCTGCTTAAAGCGCTTGAGGGCAGGCGCGAACTATAGTATTCATAAAGCAAGAGGCCACCCTGAGGCTGCTTACAGAAGCAACTGAAATGGGTGGCTTTTGTTTTTCCAGCCTCTTCTAGCGAAGGATCGGTTCTCGCCAGAGCGACAGTAGGAGTGAAGGCCTTCAGGGGAGACCAGTGACGACTGATATGGAGAATGCGTATGTCAGATGATGATCGTTCGTTGATAGATGCCTTAACACGCGGAGAGCCGATGGCTGTGGATCGGCTGCTGACCCTCTACCAAGGTCCACTCTATCGTTTCATCTATCGCCGGATTGGCCCTGCCCACCAGGATGCGGAAGAGATTATGCAGGACACGTTCGTGGCGGCCTTGCGTTCTGCGCCTCAGTACAGGGGTGAGGAGACGGTTCTTGCTTGGCTGCGCGGCATAGCGCGTCACAAGATCGCTGACTACTTCCGCAAGCAGGGGAGGCGAGGGGCAGAGCTCAATATCGATATATTGGATACTATGGATGGATGCTGTGAAGATCGCGATCTGTCCGATCCCCTCGCTCTTCGTGAGGCGGTCGATCTGGCGCTCGACAGCATCCCTCACCATTATCGTGATTTGCTGCTGAGGAAATACCAGCAAGGCTGGTCGATCCAGGAGATTGCTGGCGAGAACCATGAGAGCACCAAGGCAGTGGAGTCGAGGCTCGTTCGTGCTCGTACATCATTGGCGCAGAGCTTCAAACGGATTTGGGGAGGGGACTACAGATGAACCAACCTGACATCGATGCAGTTCTCAATGTACTTGCAAAACTAACTGTCGAGCCTTCGCTCCTGGCCCAAGAGCGCCTGAAGGCGCGTATGGCAGAAGAACTCCGATCGATCAATGCTGAACGCGAAGCGGCAACCCTTGGGTTGGGGCTCATCTACCGTTTCGCCCACAACCACTTTAAAGAACGACCCTTCGTTTATCTTATCCCGAGTGCAGCGGTCATTACCTTGATGCTGCGCTTGAGCTTAGGTGAGAGCTTCATCATACTGGCACGAATGATTTCTGGGAGGTGATGGTTGTTGACGTGGAGTATGATCACAAAACCCTACCATAGCATGGCCGAAGTGGCGGCCAAGAGGAGCAGGTCTCCTGCTCCCTGGCTGATCGGCGTCGTCTCGCCACTGGTGCTGTGCAGCTTCGCTTGGCTAGCTGCGCAGCGAGGCGCTTTCGCTGGTGATCCTTGGTACCTGCTGACCGCCTATGCAAACGTGACAGTGACTTATCTGGCAGCAGTACTTGTCATCGCATGGGTGTGTCGGCTGGTTGGCGGCCACGGTGGTATTCGTAGGCACATGGCGACATGGGCGTTGAGCTACTACCCGACTATCCTGGCGTTCCTCACCATCATGATTGCTCATCTCGTGGGAGTTCCGGGCACACCCAACCACAGGTGGGTGGTTACGATCATGTTCGCTATCTTGGTCTTTGCTCTTCTGTGGAAGCTGCTGCTCTATTTTGTCTATCTTCGCGTCGTAGGGGGGCTCGGGGTTCGACAGATGTTAGTCGCTTCCGCTCTGCTCTTCGTAGTGGTGGTCATCTATGAATGGCTGATCTTGGTCCTAGGAATTGGCAAGGTACCGTTCATCTAGCTCCGGGAAAAGGAGACGGGAGAGCGAAGGAGGAAACCCATGCCGACAGTCCGGATTACCATCGTGGCGAGCCAGTGCCGGGGTGGCTGCCATCGGGTCGGGGAGAGCTATCTGATCGATGACCTCTGCCCACCGATCTGCCACGAACTCTGGCATGTCATCTATCCCAGCGTCTACGCGCTGCATAATGGTGCCGAACTCGATTACGGTGATCATCGCGAGCGCAGGTTCGTGGCCCAATGTCCCGACAGCGGCCGAGTAACCGTCGTAGGCGATGTAGTTGACTGATGAACACCATGACAAAAGAGCAGGACCGGCTTCTGATGAGCCAATCCTGCTCTTCTGTGTGCTGCTGCTTACTCGCCCAGCATGACTTTGAGGTCGTCTTGCGCGTTGCCGGTGAGGTGCAGGTTGAAATGCTGCTGCAAGACGCCCAGGACACCAGGGGTGATGAACTCAGGCGGCTTCGGCCCGATGTAGATGTTCTGAACACCGAGGCTAAAGAGGCCGAGAAGGATGGCCACCGCCTTCTGTTCGAACCAGGAGAGAACGATGGTCAGTGGTAGATCATTGACACCGCAGCCAAACGCTTCGGCTAGGGCGACGGCGATCTTCACCGCTGAGCCGGAGTTGTTGCACTGACCAAGGTCGATGTAACGGGGGATATTGGTTCCTGGGACGGTGCCGTAATCGACATCATTGAAGCGGAACTTGCCGCAGGACGTGGTCAGGATGACACAGTCTTGAGGGAGAGAGGTGGCCAATTCACGGTAGTATTCGCCACCCTTGCCAGGAGCATCGCACCCAGCGATGACGAAGAAGCGGCGGATCTTGCCGGACTTAACGGCATCGATGATCTCAGGCGCGATGCCGAGCACGGTCTGATGATGGAAACCGGTAACGAGCGTCTTCTCAGAGGCAACATCAGCCGCAGGGAGTTCTAGGGCTTTGGCGATGAGCGGGCCAAAATCATCGTTCTCGATCTTCCGGACGCCTTCAAGGCCAGTAACATCGTAGGAGAAGAAGCGGTCACTGTAACTGCCCTTGATCGGCATGATGCAGTTGGTGGTGCCAAGGATGGCGCCGGGGAACTCTTCGAAGACTTTGCGTTGATCAAACCAGGCCTTACCCACATTGCCTTTGAGATGGGCGTATTTCTTCAGATGCGGATAACCGTGGGCAGGGAGCATCTCGGAATGCGTGTAGATATTGATCCCCTGACCCTCGCTCTGCTTGAGCAGCTCCTCTAGGGCAAAGAGGTTGTGACCAGTGACCAGGATGCAGTGCCCCTCGACCTTGTCTTCAGATACCGTCACGGGTTGCGGGACGCCAAGACGATCGGTATGGGCACGATCCAGTAGGTCCATCACCTTGACTGTGGCGGAACCGACCTTCATGGCAAGTCCAATATGGTCTTGGAGATCGAAGTTCACATTGGTGAGAGTCGTATATAGTGCTTCGTGGGTGATGCCATCCACTTCGGCATCGATATAGCCCAGTTGGCGGGCATGAGTAGCGTAAGCAGCGATACCCTTCAGGGCGAAGATGATAGTGTCTTGGAGGCTGGCGATATCTTCGTTTTTGCCGCAGACACCAATTCTGGTGCAGCCACCCTTAGGGGTCTGTTCACACTGATAGCAGAACATCGATTCGGTCACTCCTTCACATGATGTATGTTTTGGCTATGACTGCTGAGTGGCGTTGACCACCATTCATAGTATAGCGGAGAGCTCGGATTTAGACCGTGATCTATGTCACATTCGAAGAGGAAGTTTGTCATGATATGCGCTGGGACAGGCGTATCTGATCGAAGTGAGTAACTCCTTGGGCCCAGACTTGCCAAGAAAACAGAATTGGGTGTACAATATCACGGTTGGTCCGCCGGTGCAGGATCTCATGATGCATGACCGGCCCCGTGAGTAGGCGGTGGTCGGAAGGTGGACCGCTTGCCAGTAGTAAATATCTTGTCAGATTCACAGTTCCTGATATAATATATTGGTGATCTCAATTTTTCATATTAAATATTCTAACAAGGAGTTGCAGTGATGAATAATCAGATGCTCATGGCCGGGATTATCTTTATTGTCGCGTACCTGCTCATCATTATCAGACCCTTCAAGCCGGTGTACACTGCCTTTGGAGCAGCCGCCGTTCTGCTACTAACCGGTACCATTGACGTCAGTGGAGCACTCGCCTCTATTAACATTAACGTGCTGGGAATCGTCTGGGGCATGATGATCATCGCTGAACTCTTTATCGCTTCCCACGCGACCGACTACTTAGCTGGAAGACTCGTCAGCCGTATGCGTACCGTCGGCCTAGCCCTGGTCGCCGTCAGTATCTTCGCAGGGTTGATCTCCGCGGTCGTCGATAACGTGGCGACCGTCTTGATCATCGCTCCTGTGGCCTTCGAGATCGCCAACCGTCTCAAGGTCTCGCCGGTGCCCTTCCTGATCGGTGTCGCAGTCTCGTCCAACCTGCAAGGGATGGCGACCATGATCGGTGACTCCACCAGTATTATCCTCGCTGCGAACGCCAACATGAACTTCCTCAACTTCTTCTTCATGGAAGGGAAGCCGAGCATCTTCTGGGCCGTTGAGCTCGGAGCTGTGATCTCCGCCCTGGTTCTATGGTTTATGTTCAGGCATATGAGCCAGAAAGTTGAGTTTGAGAGCAATGTTGAAGTGAAGTCATGGGTACCCTCCTGGCTGTTGCTTCTGCTCATCTTCACCCTCGCTGCCTCATCTGTTATCCCCAACAAGCCGGACTACTTCAACGGTCTGGTCACTGTGCTCTTTGCCTTCATTGGCCTAGCATGGAACTCCGCTAAGGGTAAGTTGCCTTTCAGCTTCGCTGGACTTGACTGGGAGACCCTCGCGTTCCTAATCGGTATCTTCGTGCTGGTCGGCAGCCTCTCGTCCACTGGAGTGGTCTCATGGCTAGCTAGTGTGATTACGCAGTTCACGGGTGGCAGCAAGTTGACCGCCTTCCTGGTGCTGGTCTGGATCTCCGTCGTGATCTCGGCCTTCGTGGACAATATCCCCTACACCATCGCCATGCTCCCCGTAGCCAATCAGGTGGCGGCCTCACTCGGCGTCTCGCCGTTGCTCTTGATGTTTGGCCTAACGATCGGTACCTCTCTCGGTGGCAACATCACCCCGATCGGTGCCTCAGCCAACGTCGTGGCGGTCGGTATGCTGCGTAAGCGGGGTCATGACGTCTCCTTTGGCGAGTTCATGAAGATCGGTCTGCCGTTTACCCTGGCGGCCGTCATCTCGGCCTCAGCCTTTATTTGGTTCATCTGGGCGTAGCGGCCCGGCCGAGTCCCTAGTCCCTGGTCCCGAGTCCCTAGTGAGACCGTCGAGAAAGTCCATTTCTCTTCGTATGCAAAGATCTCGCACCCCGTATACGGTAGGCGCAGCATGGCTGCGCTGCACATGGGATACTGAGTTCGATTGTAGCAGCGCAGCCATGCTGCGCCTGAGATCTCCGACAATCTCCCTAGCCCTGGTCGTTGCCCCGCAGTTGCCGCAGTCACGCTCGTCATGTGCATACAAGGGAGCATCCCATGCGGGCAATGTCACTAAGTTAAGGGTAAGTGCAGGATTTGAAGAAGAGCGTCGTGAG
>CAYOCI010000113.1:0-8564 GCA_964402415.1 uncultured Clostridia bacterium | reverse complement strand
CCGAGATCGGGACCGCGGTAATGGGGGCGGAGATGGGCACTGGAGTGGCCGTGACGGCAGTCGTGATCACCGTCGGGCTGGCTTGGGCGTAGCTGCCACTGGCGAGTAGCGCTGACGCCACGAGGGCGGTAGCGATGCCTTTCTTGCGCATGGATAGTAACCTCCTTCGTTATATGTCATGGTAGTGGTGCTTCCTTGTTTCTAGTCTAGGCGGAAGCGAGTGAGAGATGGTTACGAAGCGGTAACAGTTGCCAAGAGTTTGCACTTGGGTTCCTATTGTCAGGCCGTGGCTGTCACTATGTTGACGATCGAGGGCGAGAATTGTTCCCCAGTTGTCCCGACATCAGCTCCAAAACTGCCAATGGCAGGCACAGAACTGGAATGGGACGGTATGGGCGGCCACCGGATAGAAGCGAAAGCCTGCAGCTGCGATCATCGTCGCTGCAGGCTTTCCTGTCATCTTGCACTGTCCGAGGGGGTAGATCGGTCGGCGGGCTATCTGCTGAGACTGATCTCTGTCAGAGTGGCATCCTCGATCCTGAGATACTTGGACACGCCTACCGAAGGTTGGGAAGTCATTGGTTCGCTGGGTTTGCGATCGGCATAGTTCACGGTGATGGTTCCTTCACTAATGGAGATGTTCTGAGGTGCAATTCTATCGCCCAGAAGGACGGCATTGGTCCCCAGATACTGTTCGCCGTCAGCACTCTTCAGGGCTGCCGCTACGTAATAGAAGGTTCCGCTTCCACCTCCGCTGTGGGTCAGGATCACGGCGGCATCTTCCTTGCCATCGCCGTTAAGATCGCCTGCCACAGGCTCTCCCCAGACCATGGTTGTGATCTTGCTAGCCGACCCCGGTGCGGCCTCCTTTTGGTATTGGCCGTTGACCAACACGACCGCTTCGTCTCCCAGCTTGTAGCTCGTGTTCATCACGTCAGCAAGGCGAAAGAAAGTCTGCTCCAGGTTGGGGCCCCACTTCAGTTTGTCGCCATTGAGCTCGTAGGAGATGATCTGTTCGACCTGCGAAATATCCTTCCGGTTGCTGACGATTTTCACCTTGTTATCCGCGAGGATCTCCACTGTAGCGACATATTGGCCGTTATGATAGAGCTTCCCATCTGCAGTTACCTTCATGAGGGAGTTCGCACGGTCGTCTGCCTTCCAGGTTCCGACAATCGGATGTGACCTAAGCGAAATCCCAGTCTTGGTGTCGATGGTGATAGTTTCGGTGGCTTCATCCCAGTTAACGTCAGCACCGACTAGCTCCGATACTGCTCTTAATGGCAGATAAGTTCTATCGTTATACGTAATGATCGGCTGTCCCTCAACTAAGTTAGCCGGGCTACCGTTATGGATCAGTTTGATATTGGAGTTGATCTGGGCTTCGATGGTCTTGATCAAACCCTGTGCGCCAACGGAATAGGACGTGAGACAGACTGCAAGTAGGGCAATGGACAGGACAAGGGCTTTCCTGCGAGATGTCATGAAGATACCTCCTAAAATGATTTCGTGCAGAGTATGCACCGCTTGATCAAATACTAAGTCACTCCAGACAAGAAAGGGTAACAAAATAGTAACGCTTTTCTGGTTGGGCATGTAAGTCAGTTGCCCATAGACTTGGTCATCCAGATGACGTCTCGCAACAAAAAGGAAACACTGGTGAATTCATCATTTACCGTTTCGTTACCCTTCGACGACCGTGCGCTACTACAATGGCGATAGCCAGAAAGAACAGCGAAGGGGCGCGGTCAAAGATGATCATCCAATCCACCACTAGTATCACAGAGAAACAGAGCAGAGTGAAAAGACGCAAGCGTAGGTCCCGACTACTGGTACTGTCCGTCATGATCATCCTCATCTTGGGGTTCTTCGGGGTAGGCGTCGCTAACGCATTTCAAACTGAGCCACCAGCCAGCGAGCCCATGGCGCCACCGGTCATCGAGACTCCTGAGGATGGGACTCCTGATGACGACGCAGCTACGCGCCCCGGCCGACTGCACATCCTGGTCATGGGCGTGGACCAACGCCCCGGTGATATCGGGCGATCGGATACCATGTTGGTGGTCTCGGTGGGTGAGACGGGGCAGCCGATCGTTATGTCTATTCCTCGCGACACAAGGGTCGATATTCCTGGGCACGGTTTGGAGAAGGTCAATCATGCCTATGTCTATGGTGGGCCTGAGCTATCAACCCAAGTAGTCAGCGAACTGCTTGGGGTCCCCATCGATGGCTACATCGCCCTAGACCTGAGCGTCTTTGAGCGGACGATTGATCTGTTGGGCGGAGTTCCCATCGAGGTCGAAAAGCGCATGGTCTACGTCGACCTCGATCAAGACCTGGTGATCGATCTCCATCCCGGTCAACAACGGCTGGACGGAGACAAGGCGATGCAGTATGTCCGCTATCGTTCAGACGGACTTGGTGACCTCGGACGAATTGAGCGACAGCAGAAGTTCCTAAAAGCCTTGGTCAAAGAGGCTATGTCACCGAAAAACGTTCTGCGACTGCCTGCCCTGGCCAAAGAACTCTTCTCGAGCGTGGATACTAATCTAAGTATGCCTGAAGCCCTCAAGGCACTTACCATGGGCATCAAGACCTGTAACAGCGGTATCTTTGGCGCGGCCGTCCCCGGACACGCTGAGTACATTGACGATATCAGCTATTACATCCCAGATCAGGAGCAATTGGCCAAGATCATCGCAGAGAGCCTGAATTGACCTGGTCGTGAGCAGCGATCGTAACTATTTTGTTACTACCATCGCCTCTAGGTCGGTTACAATGATGGTATGTGGTGTATAGAGCCGAAGCTCTACGCAGCCAACCGGTCTCGCACCGATAACATACCCGATACCGGAGGCTATGGAGGTGATGGCGTGCCTAGCGAATTAATGCGGCAGAGCCGCGAAAATATCGGATGCAGATCGCCGCTTGCGCGTGCGATTGCGTGGAAGGTTGTATTGCTCGCTGGATTGACCGTGGGGATTCTCATGGGGTGCCGACTGCCGGTGCTGCCGGCGCCCCTGGTCAAGGCACCCAAGTTGCAGATCAATCAAGCTGAACTCCTACAGGCGATCCAGCCTTTTCTGCCCGAAGGGGCTAGATTGACGATTCCCATCCGCCCACAGAGCAACAGTGCTGTCTGGCTAGCGGATCTCGACGGGGATGGGACCAACGATGGTGCCATTGCTTTCTACAAGAAGACTGATACCAATATGGAACTGGGGGTATTGGTGCTCGAAAAAGACGGCGATCGCTGGCAACTGCGAGACCATCTTAAGGAGATGGGTCGCGATTTCGACTATGCGCTGTTTGCCGATATCAGTGGCGATCGTCTCCCCGAACTGCTGCTGGGCTGCAGCGGCGGGAAGGGTACAACCGCCGGGATGAACAGCGACCTGACCATCTATAGCAGTCAAAGCGGTAAGCTGGTGGGCGGGAAGCGCATCCCGTACGCTGATATGGCCACAGGCAACCTAAACGGTGATCAAAGGTTGGATATCGCGGTAATGAGGCGCTCCGAGAGCCAGACGTACATGACGATCGTCACTGTCTTCCATTACGAGGACGCCGGTATTAGGGAGACCGCTCAGTTTGAGCTCGATGGCTATCCCGCCTCACTCACAGTCGGTGAGGCAACCAAAGCAAGGCAGGGGTTGTTTGCTGATCTGGGCATGGGGGCCCATTCGGCCAGGACGGTTCTTTTGATACCGGAGAACGGGCTCTGGCAGCGCATCTTCGATGATCTCCGGTCGCCAACCTTTAAGGCTTATCCACTCCCCAGCCTTGATGCTAACCATGACGGCATCATCGAGATCGGCAAACAAGTGGCGCCACCAGGGACGGAGAAACTAGCCATGGTTCAGATCCCCTGGTATGAAGAGTGGTTTCAGTGGGACGGCAAGGTTGGGCTGCAGTCGGTCATGTTCTCCTATAGTGACTATCTCGACCGCTATCGCCTGGTCATCCCATCAGCATGGCAGCAGCAGGTCACCGCCGAGCGCAAGGATAGCAGCGGTCTGCGCGTGATCGACTTCTTCTACCTTGGTCCTGCCAAAGAACGTTTAGCTCCTCTGTTGACCCTGCGTGCCGTCCCCAAAGGCTCGTGGCCGGCTGAAGAGCAGGGCTATCAATCAGGCGGTCAGCGCTACCTGGTGTTGGGCGAAAACGGGGACAAGGTGGTCGTCGCCCTATTGCCCGCAGAACCAACTCAGTTGACCAGCGCCCAGTTCGAGGAGTATCGACGTCTACGCTTAAGCGAGGAACAGCTGAAGGCCGGCTTCACGATCTTACCCCGGTAAGAGGAGCCCAAGGCCCAAAGGCCAAAGAAGAGTCCACATGAACACAAGTCCACAAGCCCACAAGTGGAAACGGAAGAGTCCACAGACCACCTTTGGAGCCGTTTCTTGTTCTCCACTGGGGACTAGGGACTCGAGCCTAGGGACTCACCCAAAGGGTGTGGGAGGTGATCTGATGACAAAGGTTCTGATACTCGATGACGAAGCGTCCATCCGTGGGTTCGTCCACGTCAATCTCAAACGCAATGGTTTCGAGGTGGTCGAGGCTGAGTCTGGTGAAGAGGCACTGCAACTGGCCCGTGCGCATCGCGATCTCGCCATCGCGCTCTTGGACATCATGCTGCCCGGGATCGATGGCTTCGAGGTCTGTCGCCAGTTCCGTCGCGAGTACCCCGCCATGGGGATCATCATGTTGACCGCCAAGGGACAGGATCAAGACAAGGTCGCAGGGTTGGGCCTTGGGGCAGATGACTATGTGGTGAAGCCGTTCAGTCCGACGGAGCTGGTAGCGCGAGTACAGGCGCTGTCGCGACGGCTGAACACACCATCCCCAGATACGGCCAACGTGGATCTGCTGACCAGCGGACCCTTTGTCGTCCGCCTGCAAGAACGAGTTCTCTATAAGGGCTCCCGGCCGATCGCTCTCACCCCTCGGGAGCTGGAGATCATCATCTATCTGATCGAACATCATCGCCAAGCAGTCAGCCGTGACCAACTGCTCAATGAGATCTGGGGCAAACACTATATCGGCGATCCTAAGGTGGTGGATGTCAACATCCGGCGGATTCGCGAGAAGCTCGAGGATGAGCCAGCGGCCCCGCGCTTCATTGAGACGATCTGGGGATATGGCTACCGTTGGCGAGGGGATAACCCATGTCAGGGCTAAGACGACGCCTGCTTGGACACTATGGACTGATCGTCGCCATGACGGTGGTGATGCTGGAAGTGATCTTCCTCCTGACCGTGCGACAGTACTACTATGGCACTGTGGAGCATGTACTGCGCCAGCGCGTCACCCTGGCGGCCAGCTTCTATAGTCGCTTCGCTGAAGGAACGTGGCTAGCTGACCGAGGCCGCTCACTGATCGACAACATCAGTGCGGATGAAGAGGCCGAGATCCAGGTGGTTGACTGGAGCGGCAAGGTTGTGGTCAGTTCCAGAGGCTTCGCCCCCGAACAACCGATCACCAGCTCGGACTTCCAAGTTGCCATGAGTGGCTCGGTCGGAACATGGATCGGACGCGAACCGTTGACCGGTGAGCGCGTGCTCGCCGTCTCCAGCCCCTTGCAAGGCAGCCAACAGAGCATCGGTGTGCTGCGGTATCTGGCTTCGGTCGAGGAGATTGACCGTGTGGTGGCGACGATCTATACCTACAGCATCGCCCTAGGGTTGATGGTGATCGGCCTGAGTCTCGTGCTCAGTCTGCCCTTGGCCAAGAGCATCATCGACCCAGTTCAGGAACTGACACGAGCGGCGGATCAGTTGGCCAACGGCCAGCGCGATGTGAGAGCACGCTCCAGCTCGGACGATGAGCTGGGTAGCTTGGCAGAGGCATTTAACCACATGGCCGATGAGATCGCCGAGGCGGACAAGATGAAAAACGACTTCATCTCGTCCATCTCCCATGAGCTGCGTACGCCACTGACCTCAATCAAAGGCTGGGGCGAGACGATCGCCTCTGGCGACCTAGACAACCACGAGGAGACCCGCCAGGGCTTGCAGATCATCACCCAAGAGACCGACCGCATGATCAGACTGGTGGAAGAACTGCTCGACTTCTCGCGGATCCAGTCCGGTCGGGTCCAACTCGACAAGGTCCTGACCCAGATCAATAAGCTGGTCGGGCAGGCTGCCAACCAGATGACCATTCGTGCGGCCGCCCAACACGTGGAACTGGTGCTGGACCTGGATCCCGGATTAGGTCCGACGCGAGCGGATATCGACCGCCTGCGTCAGGTCTTGATCAATCTTCTCGACAATGCCCTGAAGTTCACCTCTGAGCATGGCACCATCACCGTACGGACGCGTGCCCGTGGGGATGAGGTGCAGATCGAGGTTGTGGATACAGGCAGCGGGATCAGTAGCGACGACCTGCCCAACGTCACCAAGAAGTTCTATAAGGGGGCTAGCCGCAAGGCGGGCAGCGGGCTGGGGCTCTCGATTGTCGAGGAGATCGTCGGCCTGCATGGTGGCAGTCTGCGGGTTGAGAGCGAGCTAGGGCGCGGGACAACCGTAACGGTGACCTTGCCTAACGGTGCTTCCTAAGTCATCATGCGACGCGGTGTGTAGCAGACAAAACGGGCAGAAACGCTAGGGCGCAGCCTATCGCGATTTGGACAAATCGCGATAGGCTGCGCCTTAATATATCCTGCAAGGGACTTATCTCCTACGTGCCAAGATCATCTCATGGAGATAACGCTTTCTGATCTGTCCCCCATACTCCCCATCGATTAACTCACGGATGCAGGCGAATAGCCGCTCCCGATTATCCGTTGTGAGGGTGATGTGCGTCGAGTAGGTGGAGAGCAGATCGATGTACTGATCTGTACTGTAAGTTTCATCAGTGGTGTAGTAGCGGATGATGGGTTGCTCAAATAGCCCGCAGGCTTCGAGCTCGCTGGTGTCAGGGACGATCTCCTCGACTCTCGGCAGGCGAAGACCGGCAGGGGTACCGGGCATGAACTGCTCATAACAGCGCTGCGACTGAGCAAAGAAGTCTTCGTCTCCGCCCACCACGTGGAGGTAGTTGATGATGGCCAGATAGCGACCCGGACGCAGTAGCGACGCTGACATGGTGTAGCGCAGGTCCGGCTCCAGCCAGTGCCAGGCTGTGGCGGCCATGACGAGGACAAAGGGCTCCACAGGTGGCTGCCATTCCTCAAAGGCTGCCACCTCGATGGTGACATTGGGGTAGGCCGCTAGCTTGCTTTTGGCGACCGCGGCCATGGCGTTGCCCAGTTCCACTCCTACCACCTGACAGCCGCGCTTGGCTACCTGCAGCGTAGCCAGCCCTGTTCCGGGACCTCTCTCCAGACCCCGCGCCCCGGGTGCCAGCTGGGCTAGGGTGAACAGCTCGTCAAAGAGCTGCTCGGGATAGTGGTTGCGGGCGCGGTCATAGAGCTCCGCCACCTCACTGAAACTCGCGCGCTTCTCATTACCCATGCAAATCACCTCAGCATCGTTAGTCTGCCCCGCTCTGTTCGGCAGCCTCAGCTCTTGGCCCTGTTATGGATCCATAACAGGACCTAGTAGCAACAACTGTGCCAACCTTGACTGTTGGGGCAACAACTCGGCCACCGAACGCTGGCCGGTGCAGAAGAAGGCGTGAGCACCGTCATCAAGGTGCTCACGCCCTAATCATACACACCTATCGCCACCACTGAAGTGCCTAAACTATTCGCCACCACCAGCAGCGTCCACCGCCAGCGGCTGAGACAGAGCTTGACCGGATGATGCCTTGCTGGCAAAGTACAACGCCACCAGGATGGCCGTCAGCCCACCAGCCAGCTTGCCCACAACCACCGGAACAATCATGCTCTCGTTGGCCCGGGCGACGAAGCCTAGATTGCCTGCCAGCATAAACGAGGCACTGACAGCAAAGGCCATGTTGATGATCTTGCCCCGCGGGTCCATCTCCTTGACCTTCATGAACATCGGCACGCTATTGGTGAGTGTCAGGACTAGCCCCATGGCAGCGGTGGGATTGATCCCCACCAGGGACCCAGCCCGCTCCAGGTGCCTGCCTAAAGTGCGCTTGATGAAGTGGACCATGGGCAGCGCCCCAGCCAGCATCATGGCGATGGCGCCAACGGTCGAGATCGCCTCGCTAACCGGGTTCATCCCCTTGATCACAACCAAGCCGGTCAACGCCTCGATGATTGCCGCTGCGGCCCCGATGGTGGTCACAATCGTAACTCCCTGGCCTAAGACCGTGAAGCCCTTGATCATCCGATCCGGTATTCTCGCCAGGCCGAAGGAGATGAGTAGGGCGACGATCAAGGTCGGTGCGAGGTTTCTCAGCAGCATGCCAAGATCGTAGCCAGCCATGATCCCGCCGACGAGACATCCCACCGGGATGGTGACAATACCAGAGAGGATCCCCTTGGCCAAAAACGGATAGTCGGAGCGGTCGACCATCCGCAGGGAGAAGGGGATGGTAAAGGCGATCGTCACCCCCATCATCGATCCGTGCAGCAGGCCGGAGAAGGTGCCAACCGCCGATGAACTGGACATGGCCATGGCGAGATCATAGCCGCCCATATCATAGGC
>CAYOCI010000112.1:0-8931 GCA_964402415.1 uncultured Clostridia bacterium | reverse complement strand
CCAATACAACAAGCCCCCTCCGACGAGGGGGCTTGTGGCTTAGCCAAGCTCTGCATCAGACCCAAGCACGTTGGCAGGCGGTTGCCATGCAGCCGTGAGTATGATACCCTCTGGATCATCTTGCACCTTCACGACTCGCCACGTTCCATCGGACCCTTGGTCCTTTCTGGGGGCGCGCGTCTGCCTGATGATCACAGGTCGCCCCTCTACATGGCGAAAGTGCTGAACCGCCTCATCCAGGGGCTTCACCAGCCAGAAATCCTTATCGACTGACCGATCACCCGTCATTAGACCTCCATTACCTCTTTCTCTTTGACCTGGAGGACATGGTCAACCTCCTTGATGAACTTATCCGTGAGCTTCTGACACTCGTCTTGCCCGCGTTTGTTCTCATCTTCAGTCAGGTCGCCGCTCTTTTCCTTGGCCTTCAGTCCATCATTGCACTCACGTCGCAGGTTGCGGATGGCAACCTTAGCTTCTTCGCCCTTCTTGTGCACGACCTTGACGATCTCTTTGCGGCGCTGCTCGGTGAGTTGAGGCATAATCAAGCGGATCACAACACCGTCATTGGACGGAGTGATGCCGATATCGGAGGCCATGATCGCTTTCTCAATGGCTTTGATCATGGTCTTATCCCACGGTTGAATGACGATGGTGCGGGAGTCAGGAATGGAAACGTTCGCCACCTGATTGATGGGTGAAGGGTTCCCGTAGTAGTCGACGGTAACCTTGTCCAAGAGACCAGGCGTCGCGCGGCCAGCTCGTAGCGAACTGAGGTCTTTTTTTAGAGCAGCGATTGTCTTAGACATTTTCTCCTCTGCGCCCTTCAGAAGCTCCTTCACTCAATCTTCCCCCTTCACGATAGTGCCGATATTTTCGCCCATGACAGCCTTCATGACATTTCCCGGCTGATCAAGGCCGAACACGATGATGGGAATACGGTTGTCCATACAGAGGGATGTAGCAGTGGAGTCCATGACCCCCAAGCCCATACGAAGCACGTCCTGGTAGCTGAGAGTACTGAACTTCTGCGCTTGGGGATCCTTATGCGGATCGGCGCTATACACGCCGTCTACCTTACCCTTGGCCAGCAGAATGACCTCTGCCCCCACTTCGGCGGCCCTCAAGGCTGCCACAGTATCGGTGGTGAAGTAGGGGTTACCCGTTCCTGCGGCGAAGATGACCACCCTCCCCTTCTCGAGGTGACGAATGGCTCGCCGCCGAATGTATGGCTCGGCGACTTCGCGCATCTCTATGGCTGTCTGAACGCGGGTATCCACGCCGTGAGCTTCCAGAGAACCTTGCAGCGCCAGACCGTTGAGCACGGTTGCCAACATCCCCATATAGTCAGCGGTTGCTCGGTCGATGCCGATCTTGCTGCTGCCTGCAACACCTCTCCAAATATTGCCACCACCAACCACTAGGGCTAGCTCCACCCCCAGATCTGTGATCTCCTTGATCTGGTGGGCAATATCGTCCAGGACCTGGTGATCCAGGCCATATCCCTGGCTGCCAGCGAGCGCCTCTCCAGAGAGTTTAAGTACTACACGGCGGTATTTGGGTTTCATGGCAACGGTGCCTCCTTAGTCAAGTTTCGCGATATGGCAGCAGAATCCTTTGTGAAAAAGGAACACCCGAGGATGTTCCTTTTCAGCGTCATTAAATCTATTCTGCTGTCTCCGGGGCTTCGATCCCCTCACCGAGCTCAAAGCGAACAAATTCCTTGACCGTCAGAGTAGCGCCGACCTCTGCGCCAACCTTAGCCAATAGCTTCGTCACAGTGATATCCGTATCGCGGATAAAGAGCTGCTCTACCAAGCAAGTCTCCTGGAAGAACTTCTCCACGCGCCCGTTGACCATCTTCTCGGCGATGTGTTCCGGCTTGCCTTCGTTCATGGCCTGTACTTTGTAGATCTCCTTTTCCTTGGCCACGGTCTCGGCAGGCACGTCATTGCGGCCGACATACTGAGGCTTGGAAGCGACCACCTGGAGACAGAGGTCATGTGCCACGGACCTCACCGCTTGGGTCTGGAGTGCTTCGGGCTTATCAGAAACCAGCTTCAGCAACACGCCAATACGTCCACCAAGGTGGATGTAGAGGTCGAGTAAGCTATCGACACCGGACTCGAAACGAGCCAAGCGGCGAATCGCCATGTTCTCACCCAAGGTGGCGATCTTATTGGTCAAGGCCGCTTGCACCGTTACGGACTGCCCCTTCATGGGCTGCGCCAGCAGCTCTTCGACGGTATTGGCGCCGGACTCCGCAACCTGCTGACCCAGGTCAAGAACCATCGCCTGGAAGTCATCATTCTTAGCGACGAAGTCGGTCTCACAGTTGACCTCGATCAGTGAGCCCACTTGGCCGTTGGCTGTTATGTAACCGTAGATGCTGCCCTGATTCGCTACACGGCCAGCCTTCTTAGCGGCAGCGGCCAGTCCCTTTTCGCGCAGAAACTCGATAGCCTTCTCCATGTCGCCGTCGTTCTGTTCTAGGGCACGCTTGCAGTCCATCATGCCAGCACCGGTGCGTTCGCGTAGCTCCTTAACAATAGCTGCTGTGATCATGCCATTTCCCTCCTACGATTTGAAATACTCGATCGAGATATCTGATTGACCTTTCTCAATGGTCCGAGCGCTGCCCTCATGGGCAGAATGAGTATCGCCCGCTACTATCATCCGCACTTTCTAGCATCCTAGACAGCAGACTGGATCTCGACACGGGAGACTCTCCTCAGACACAAAAAGGGGAACGGCCTTAGGGGTAAACCCCGATGACCGATCCCCCCCACAGGCGTTAGCTATTCAGTCATCTGCTCGCCTTGCTTACCTTCCAAGATCGCTTCAGCCATCTTGCCGGTCAAAAGCTTGACAGCGCGAATGGCATCATCGTTACCAGGAATGACGTAGTCCACTTCGTCTGGATCGCAGTTAGTGTCGACAATGGCTACGACTGGAATACCCAAGCGACGTGCCTCTGCTACCGCATTCTTCTCCTTGCGGGGATCGATAACGAACATAGCATCTGGCAACTTGGTCATGGTCTTGATACCACCCATGAACTTCTCCAGCTTCTCCATCTCGTGGCGCATCTGGATGACTTCCTTCTTAGGAAGAAGGTCAAACGTGCCGTCCTGCTCCATCTTCTCCAACTCATGCAGGCGCTTAACACGCTTCTGGATGGTCTGGAAGTTGGTCAGAGTGCCACCGAGCCAGCGCTGATTAACGAAATGGTTTTCGCAACGCTTGGCCTCTTCAGCTACGGCTTCTTGAGCCTGCTTTTTGGTCCCCACGAAGAGAACGGTACCGCCCTCCTGAGCAACCTGGCGGATGAAGTTGTAGGCTTGTTCAACCTTCTTCACCGTCTTCTGCAGGTCAATGATGTAGATCCCATTACGCTCAGTGAAAATGTACTGAGCCATCTTGGGATTCCACCGCCGCGTCTGATGACCAAAATGGACACCAGCTTCAAGTAGTTGTTTCATGGAAATTACAGACATGGTGTAGTCTCCTCCCTTCTGGTTGATCCTCCGCGCTCTCATTCCCGCTATCCAAACTGCAACTGGACCAATCCGGATCGATCAAGCTGCAGCACCATGGTAGTGGGTCAAGTCGCGTGTGTTATGACACCAAGTGGTAGTATAGCATATGGCAAAGGCCCACGCAA
Source organism: uncultured Clostridia bacterium (assembly GCA_964402415.1). Classification (GTDB taxonomy): domain Bacteria; phylum Bacillota; class JAAYKD01; order JAAYKD01; family CAYOCI01; genus CAYOCI01. The sequence goes on along the minus strand of CAYOCI010000112.1, from coordinate 5,267 downwards.
GCGCGTGAGCCCCAAAAGTCGACAAGCACTGAACGAGGGCTCAGCCATCAGCCATCAGACGAGAATGAGCAGCCGGCGAGAGGCGTCACGGTTGTATATGGGCTACTCGGCCGACAGTCACTCCTGCTGACTTCGGCCTTCGGGCTGTTGACTCGTTCCTCACTCCAACCTAATCGTTACCGGCACGGTGATCCGAGCGGCTTTGACTGGGAAGCTCCTCCCATGCAGGCTTTCCACCCACTGCGCCACTTGGTGACGCAGTTGATCACCCGTTAGGGGCGCCACTGCAGTCGACTCCAGACTATTTAGGAGCTCGGAAAATGCGGCAGTCACCGTAGATTGAAGGTAACCATCAATACTGGTGACCACGGCCGCGGGCAACCTGACCTGGTAGCTCGCAATCTCAAGGCTCATCTCACCTAGTCCAGACCTGACCTGTTCTTGCACAATCTGAGGCACTCGTTTGCGAGTCTGGGCAAGCATCTCAGGTATAGCTGACCCGATGACAGTGCTCGCCTGCGTGGTCAGCTCATCGATCACCTCATAACGATCGACACTGACGGTCACGCCTCTTCGTACCATGACGAGCCCAGCAGCGCCCAACAGAAGCGTCACAGCAATCAGCCCTGTCACAAGCCCAAACACGAAAATCTTGACCCCGGAAGTGGAGCGTTGCGTCATGGCATCACCTCCACTAACAACATACCGGACGGATCAAGATTTATGCCTATCTTTGCTTAACTGTTGTCCGAGGGCAAGCACAAGCTCAACCTCACCCTTACCCATGCCCAGCTCTTGGGCAATCAGCGTAACGCTCTTCCCCTGCGAGGCCCGCCAATAGACATCCCGATAGCGCTCCAGCGATGGATGGAGTATCTTGTGATCTATCACTGATGGTGACTCGGGTTGGGAATCGCCGTGGCTTTGGAGCGGACGGTCCTTCAATGAGCTGACGGTCGTGCGCAGCTCATCGAGCTCTTGGAAGATACGCTCTGTGAGCGACAAGAGGTCCTCACTCATGGCCCTGATGACGCGCTGACCGTTTTCCACCCGCTCCACGAGCTGCTCGTCCTCTCGATGAGCTGACGAGCCTGCTCCGCTTCCCCATCTCCAACGAACAACCAGTGCTGTGAGTGCCAGCAACCAGAAGAATAGAACGACGTTAACGAACGTTTGGATACCTGTCACCCCCCAAGCATTGCCCTCAGACCTAGCCGCCATATCCGTTATATCCGTACATCAAGCTTGCCGCCACGGAGGGGATCAGCAGTCATCGTCGGACCTTCTTCTGTCTTTTTCTTCTTTTCCTTCTGAGTCGCTTCCTTCTGTCGCGACTCTTCTTGCTGGTGCTGACGCTTGTCCTGATGCCGAATCATCGCGTGCTGAACTTCGTCATGAGGTTGGACCTCGTACTCCTTCCGCGACAGCATCTGCCTGACCTCATGAGCAAATGTCTGGTCATGCTGAGGCTGTTCGAGCATCTTGTGGCTCTTGTCTGCTTCAGCCATCCTGGGAACCGCCACCTGAAGATCCACCGGACGAATGGACATCTGCTCGCCTCCTCCATCTGAACACAAGACACCAGGGATGCTGTCGAAAAAGAGCCTCGGGCCTGATCACTCGTGCGTATGCATCTCCTCCCGGACCCCAAAAAGTGGGGCTCGGGATTAAGCGTATGGCAGTAGCGTGACATCGACACCATGCCGTTTGAACGTGGCTCCGGCCATGGGGTCGCGCACGCGATAGGAGCTTGCGCCGATGGTGATACGAACACCTGGATAGATGGTATCCTTCACCCTTACCTTGCCATCTTGTGCCTGGTTGATGATCGCCTCAAGCTCGGAACGACGACTGCTTCGTGCATCGAGCTCGATCTGCTTCGCCTTCAGCCCCAGACGCAGCTGGGTGAGCAGCACCGCCCTGTCCTGGGGCAGATCGCCCGTCCGCTCTTGCATCTGCGTGAGGAGTGTGATCGCCTTCTCGGACTTGTCCAAATGCTCCTCTAACTTGCGGCACTCCTCTACGATCTGGTTGAACTCGTCTTTGATTCCGGGATCCACACCCACCTCAAGCTCCGTCGGGGTGGCCAAGGGTGAGCCCACTACTTTGGCCTGGATCTCCTCCCCCGCACGCACCGAGCCCCCCACAATCAAGCCTTTGCGCCCATCGACGACAACGCGGCACCCGGCAACCACCCGAGCGTGCATGATCGCCTCACCAACGCCAATGCTGTCCCCCGCCTCCAATTGCCCGTTTTCTACATACTTAACGGTAATGCAGCCACCGGCTGTCAGCGACGACCGCTGACCCTGTATCCCGCCCTTGACCACGATATGGCCGCCTGCTCTGATCTGGGCATTGTCTACCCATCCGGCGATCTCGACATGTCCTTGAGCGACGATCCTGAACCCGCTGTGGACGTTGCCATGGACGATGGCGTTGCCATTCACGTCAATGTTGCCGGAGGAGAAGTCAACGTCACCTGTCACTTCAAAGCTAGGCAGGACCTCGACGCGGCGCGGACCAAAGACCACATGGCCGCCGATAGCGGCATAGAGACGAAGGCCATCTTGGCTCGGAACCACACCTTTGCCAACAGGCAATGCACAATTGCGCCCAGGACGTGCTGCGATAGGCAGACCAGTCACAGTGGTACCTAGCTTTCCAGCCCCAGGGGGAGTCTTGGTCACCAAGAGATCGCCGACATCCACATTCTGGATCCTACCGAGTTCGCGGTGATCGATGCGTAGCTCCTCTGTGTCCTCTGAGCGCTCGGCCACATGGAAAAATAGTGTCGCTGGGGCACCCTGCTCTGCGGGTAACCCGAGTGCGACCACGTGGGTGCCCTGGGTTATGGCACCCTCCACCACTCGATCCAAGACCGACTGATCGATGCCGAATGTCACGTGCGCCCGTGTCAGCAACTCGTCCAACTGGCGGCTGTCCAGTGATTGCCCGCCGAACCCGGCCCGAGTTAAGGCCAGAGTAGCTGACAACCCATCAGCGCTCACCTGGACCTGCGCTGATGCTGGCGAGAACTTCAGCTCAGACCGGCCCGCAATCTTCACCAATCCCGAACCCTTCTTCACGAATGCCGCCCTCACGGCATCTAGCGACACCCCTGAGATCTGCTCATCGCGGATGAACTGCAGAACCTCCTCGACGGTCGCTTTTGTTGCGGGCTGAAAAGCCAGATATAGCCCATCCGAGTCGAGCACCATCTCCAATCCCATGGCTATGCTCTTGCGTTGTCCATCCATCATGGTACTCCCCTTTCGCGAGGCGTTAGCCAATATGGACGCAACGCCCCCGCCCCGAGCCTGGTGTTCTGCATGCGCCTCCGAGCGCAGTTTCAGCAGGATGCGGCCGCGTCTGCTATTGAAGCCTAGTGCGCAAACGGGCGATCGCCTTAGTGTGGAGCTGACAGACCCGTGATTCGGATACATCGAGTACTACGCCGATCTCCTTGAGAGTCAGCCCCTCGTAATAGTAGAGAGTGAGCACCAACCGCTCCCTTTCGGGTAGGTGGAGAATAGCGTCAGCCAACTCTTGGTGCTCATCAGCACTGATAATCTCGGCGTCTGGACTGGGTGTGCTGGGATCGATGAGCGTCTCACCCAAGCGGATATGGCTCTCTCCATCATGTCGCAGTGTCTCATCGAGAGAGAGTATGGCAGCACCACTGACCTCGGTTAGGAGCGCGCTGTATTCCTCGTCTGACAAGCCGAGCGCACCGGACACTTCAGCGTCGCTGGCCGCCCGTCCGAGGCGCTGCTCCAAAGTTAGGATCGCCCGCTCAAGCTCACGGGCCTTTTGTCTGACCGATCGCGGTACCCAATCTGCCGTCCGTACTCCGTCCCATATGGCGCCGCGAATACGTGTCAACGCATAGGTCTCAAACCGGATCCCGCGCTCAACCTCAAAGCGTTCGAGAGCGTCGAGCAACCCAAAGATGCCATAGCTATATAAGTCATCTGCGTCGACGTAGGCGGGCAGCCCCATCGCCAGGCGACCGACCACGTATTTGACCAAAGGAGCGTAGGCCATGATCAGCGTCTCTTTTGCCTGGGGGTCGCCTGACTGCTTGTAACGGTGCCAACAGTTGTTTAACTCGGCCTCTTGTCTGATCTCTCGCATTTGGCATCCCCCTGCACATAGGCCCCTGAACGTCGCGGTAACCAATGACTATGTCGTGGTCTAGCCATCCTTGAGACGACCTTTCAGCGAAGCATCGCCTAGGACATCTGTCTGCTCCTCACTGGTTGGGCCAACCGTCAGATCTACATGCTGACCTTTGGCAGCGGACCGGCTGGAGACCTGCTTCGATATCGAGTGCATATACCACTCGGCAAAGAGCCCTATACCTAGAGCACCCGCTGCAGCGAGGCAAGTCCGCCACAAGATGGTCACTAACCCCGCCTTATCCAAGATGTGCCGGATCATGGTGGGAGCGGATGTGCAGATGATGAGGACGACCGCCCAACGCCCGGTTACGTTAGCCACTATATCTCCTTCTCGCCGTGCTCAAAGGTCTTGATCCACAGCTTGCCGCTCTCACAAGCAAACTCGATCGTTCGCCCATAATTGCCTCCAATATCCTCTGCGAGCAGCCGTATGCCGAGTTCCGCAAGAGCGCCCTTGGCAGCTTGGGCGTTGCGCTCGCCGATGCGCATGACCTCGCTGCTGCCAGCAAACACAAACATCTGTGCACCACCAGCAATCTTGGCCACCATGCGAGAGCGAACAGCCCCAAGATCCTGCATCTTCTTGACCATCATTGGGACCGCGGTATCAGCATACTTCGCTGGATTTTCAAGCGAGCGGGCCAATGAACTGGATGGCAGCATAATGTGCGCCATGCCACCGACCTTGGTCGCGGGATCCAAGATGCAGATCCCCACACAGGACCCTAGTCCACAGGTCTTGAGAATATCTGGGGTACGGCCTACGGCCAAGTCAGCCATCCCCACTTTCACCATCTCACTCATCGGCAGGGACTCCTAGTGAAGAGAGAATCAGGCCAAACGAATCCGGGTCGGGGATGAAGAAGAAATGGCTCCTAACCACGGAGTTCCCATCGTGAAAAGCTGTCTCAATAACCAGAGCGCTATCCCCGACCTGGCCATACTGAATGAGGCCGATATTAAGGACAGCCTGGGACATATCACACGCCAGGGCGGGAACAGAGATCCGCAGGGATAGGTTAGTCATAGCCATGAGAGCGCCTAAGTACGAGCTCCCGAGGATATTGCCAATCTCCATCAGTG
>CAYOCI010000111.1:0-9043 GCA_964402415.1 uncultured Clostridia bacterium | reverse complement strand
ACCTTGGATGCCCAGGGTAGCCCAGTGGTCTCCTGAATAGGCAGCGCATCCATGTCAGCACGCAGCGCCACACACGGACCGGGTCCTTTGCCGTGGATCAAGCCGACGACACCCATCTTGCCGACATTGGCCTGGAATGGGATACCGATGCGGGTCAGTTCCCGCTGGACCAGAGCGCTGGTCTTCACTTCATTCATGCCCAGCTCGGGATGCTGATGGATCTCATGACGATACTCTTTGACGCGAGGTGTGATCTGGTTGATAAGCTGTAGAGCTTGCTCTTTCACAGTTGAACTCCTCCTCTAAGGTGATCTGTGTTGCGTCAAGAATTCGACATCCAACTCCTGAATGCCTGCAAACGGATTGATCCGCTTGCGCAAATGATGATTGCCCCGGCGGGCAAGTGATCTGTCCTGCCATTTCAAGCGCAAAAAGGTTGTTGTCAAACGAGCTGAGATCGTGTATCATCTCTATTACGACATGCCACGGTAGCTCAGTTGGTAGAGCAGCGGACTGAAAATCCGCGTGTCGCCAGTTCGACTCTGGCCTGTGGCACCATCATATACGGCGGCGTAGCTCAGTTGGTCAGAGCATGCGGTTCATACCCGCAGTGTCACTAGTTCGAATCTAGTCGCCGCCACCAGACAGAAAACGGATTGATCTATGATCAATCCGTTTTCTGTCAATGATGTTTGCCCTAACGGGCAAGTGATGTGCCCTGGACATGATGTTACCTTCGGTAATGATGCGTCGTGCGGGACATAAGGGCAAACGTTACATCATGGCGAAGCCACATCATATGGCGGCGTCGCCGCCATGCATCATATCGCCGCAGGCGATACAGCATTCGTTGTTTAGGTATTTATCACTCCGAACTGTGGGGTTGAATGATGAAAGAAAACGAACTTGCAGATATGTCGATGGAGTTTGCTGTTGAGATCATTACTCTTGTAAAAGTACTAAAGGAACAGCGGGAAACCGTCATATCCAATCAGATCGGCAGGAGCGGCACGTCCATCGGTGCGAACATTCGCGAAGCAAACTACGCTCAAGGGAAGAGAGATTTCATCTCAAAACTCGAAATTGCGCTGAAGGAGTCAAGCGAGACAGACTATTGGCTGGAACTCCTGTATAAGGCTGGCTATGTTGACCAGGCGTATCACAAGAAGCTTAACGACCTTTGCACTTCGATCCGCGTGATGCTCATTGCGTCCTGCAGAACAGCAAAGGACACACTAGACAACAAGAGGATTGATCAATGCTCTTATCAAATGATCTCGCTAAGCGAAACATCACTCCGCCGACGGCGTCCGACAGGCACCAGCCCTTTGTGGACTATCTTTGTTCTCGACCAACACACATCCTAATCAGTGGTCTCAGCGCATACTGGAATAAGGAGGACGAATGATAGGAGGTGCTCCGGTGCGTCTTGGGAGTTCTGTGCAAGTGACCGGGACAGTGGCTGTCATACTTCTAGGCACGCTATGGCATTTCGTCTTTGAGTTGGCGGGAAGGTGGTGGCCGTTAGCCTTCTTTTTTCCCGTCAACGAGAGCGTCTGGGAACATCTCAAGATGGCCTTTTGGCCGGCCATCTTGTTTGGTGTCTTTCAATGGCGGCGGTTGCCGGGTCATACTCGCAACCTGGTTGTCGCCACGGTTCTGAGCGCACTCCTTGGTCCGCTGCTGATCGTAATGGCGTCCTACGGGTATACGTCCATCCTGGGCCGCCACTACTTAGTTCTGGACATTCTCAACTTCATGGTTGCAGTAGCGCTTGCACAGTGGGTAAGCTATCGAGTCCTAACCTCACCGATGGATCTTAGACGTTACAGTGGCCTTGCTGTAGTGGCCATCGGCCTGGCACTCATGGCCTTTCTCAGCCTATCGTTCTCTCCCCCTCGCTGGGAACTCTTCCTCGATCGCCCGTCCGGAAGCTATGGAATACCACCCAGATAGCAGAGACCACCACGCTCGTGCGTGGTGGTTATTGTCTATACACAGGAATGCTTGTGATTAGGAGAGGCTATTGGTATAATCTGCAATGCATACTAAGTTCCACCCTCAGATGGCGAAACCGCCATGATCCTTGGCACCTTCATGAGGGACTAGGGGCGAGGGACGAGGGACTCTCCGAAGGAGAAATACATATGACAATCGGTCTTATCGGTGCCATGGAAGTCGAGATCGAACTCTACCTTCAGGCAATGACGGATGTAGAGGAGTTCAAGCGAGCGGGCATGAGCTTCTGGCAGGGCAAGCTCCTAGGGAAGGATTTCGTCCTCTGCCAAAGTGGCGTGGGCAAGGTCAACGCTGCGGTCTGTACGCAGATTCTCATTGAGCGCTACGAGGTCGACCAAGTGCTCTTCACTGGTGTAGCAGGCGCTCTTGATCCCTCGTTGAATGTCGGTGATGTGGTTATCTCAGTCGATTGCATGCAACATGACTTTGATGTAACGGCACTGGGCTATCAACGGGGCCAGATCCCAGGGGTGGCGACCACCTTTGAAGCTGACTCTGCTCTGATCGAGTTGGCGGTCGAGGCAAGCGAGCAGATCACCGATTGCCAGACGATCAAAGGTCGTGTGCTCTCTGGTGACCTCTTTGTTGCTGATCGAGAGTATGTGAAGAAGCTGCATCAGGAGCTCAGCGGGACGTGTGCCGAGATGGAAGGGGCCGCCGTAGCTCAGGTCTGCGTGATGAACGGGATCCCGTTTGTGGTGATCCGCTCCATGTCGGACAAGGCCGATGGCTCGGCGAAGACCAGCTACCGTGAGTTCAAGTTCCTCGCCGCCCGGCGCTCCTATGAGATCGTGACGAGGATGATCGGCGCCATGGGCGCCGCCGGTGCTGAGAGTTCACAAGTCCACGAGTCCACAAGTTCACAAGCCTAGAACAAGACCAAGATCATCATCCGTCTGTCCTGCGAAATGTCGCGGGATACCGCTGATGTCCGAACCTAACAGAAGGGAGCGCCGGTGTCGGCGCTCCCTTTTTGCGTTACGTCTCCACAAGTGGACTCGTGGACTTGTGTTCTTGTGGACTCTCTCAGCCATCCAGCAACTGCTTGATCGTTGAGAGGATCAGATTCGGCACCGTCTGGCAGCTGTAGTTGATCTCCATGCGTTCTAGACGCTTATGGGCATCCAGTCCATAGGGGCCGATATTTACCACAGGCAGGTTGAGCTGGCTGATCAAGTCAAAGTCGAGATAATGCTTCAGCCCCCAGGCTGGGAAGTTGTCGGTATAGGCATGGATGGCGGTCGGGTCGTCGCTGACGGCGAGGAAGCTCATATCGGAGATGTAGGGGTAGAACTTGCGCAGCCGGATAGGGTGCGCTGTTTCGACCTCGGACAACGCGCGATCGACGGCGGCGAGCAGGCGCTGCTCCGCCTCGTTCTCTCCTGTGATCTCGATCCGCGGATAGTAGACGCTTCCGAAGTAGACGATGATGGCGGGCTCGCGGTTGGTTGACCAGCGCCAGAGCTCCTCCACCATGGCGGTGCAGAAGTCGCGCAGGTCCACTTCGTTGAAGACTATTTCGCGAGCCTTCTCATGTAGGGCATCGGTGAGCTCGTCGCCGTACTGTGCGACTAACTCCTGATAGAGATCGTTATAGCCGATCACTCGGGGCTGCCAGGGGAGAGTCTGGTAAGGGATATTGGAGAGCTCACAATAGGCCCGATGTCGTTGGCTAAGCAGTTGCAGTGCGTCGGCAAAGGCCTGGTCTGCCTGTTCCTTCATCAGATCCAGTACCTTGGCCGGCGACCAGCTATGGATGGCGAAGTTGAAGTAGACGTGGGCGGCCATGGGGGTCTGTACGGTGTAGACATCCTTGAAGTCAGCCTGCTTCAGGCTGACCGGAGGCAGGGTAGTCTCGCCGTAAGCGAGGTCGCAGAGCTGGGGGTTGTAGCTCAACCGGCGGGTAAGCTCTGCCACGATCAGGTTGGGATCCAGGCCTTCGAATGGCTGCCCAACATGAGTCTCCTTGCCTGTGACATAGAAGGCAGGCAAGAGCTTGCCTACGGTGCCCAGGTAGAGGTATCGCACATCGTCACCGGGGAAGCGGGGCGACGTATAGTCAGCGTTAATGGCGGCTTGATACTCCAGCCCGTGATCCTCGGCAATGGATGCCAAGAGCGGCAGAGCAGAGAGCACCCCATGAGACATATCTTCCTCGTCGCACTCGGCTAGCAGGACTAGGTTACCTTCTAGGTCTTCGGTTTGACCAGCCATGGTCTGCAGGACATAGAGCTCGCTGGCCAGCCCGCCTTTCATGTCCAGGGCGCCCCGCCCCAGCAGCCAACGCCCGGAACGAAGATCGCTCAACTCGTCCGGAGTAAGATCCCATTCGTCAAGGTGCTGCATCAACTCATCGTGGGAGTGGGCATAGGTCTGCAGCACCCCGTAGTCATCGGTGCCCACGGTGTCGAGATGTCCCAACATCAGGACCGTCTTAGCCGACGGTTTTTTCTCGCCCTTGACCAAGGCGACGACATTGTAGCGCTCGCGGTCGTCATCTTCGGTGCGCTGCAGGCGCAGGTGGCCGGGGTTACGCTGAAAGTAGGGGAGCTGAGCGAGATAGCCATAGATCCAGTGGGCTAGGACCGGTTCGCCGGGCGTGCCGACGACACTGGCGACACCCACCAGTTGCTTGGTCAGTTGAAGTACCTCTTCGCGGCAATCTAGCACGGTTGTACCTCCTCGGTTGCAGAGGCGAGCAGTTCACGCAGTGAACGACCAGCCTCCAGTATTTGTATCGATTATACCATTCTGGCCCTGCCAGCGTCGAGGGAGTCAAGAAAACGGGGCAGATGGTCGATATGTGGGGATGAGTTATGACTCCCTGAAAGGAGCTGATCACGCTTGCGTTCACCCAACGGACTTCGTCTTGGCCTGATGATTGCGGGCCTGATCATCCTGACTGTGATCGGCTCACTGATTGGGTCGTATGCAGCGATCTATGTCGCCGACCAGAACGGTACCGTGCAGGCTGCCCCAATACAGGACCCACTGCCGCGGACGGCTCAAACCAGCGTGCCATCAACCGCGCCCATCCCTGGGAGCGCTTTTCACCCTACTTACCTTAAGTCTGATCCACCACTGATCCTAGAAGCGAGGCGTTACCTAGGGGTACCATACCTATTCGGCGGCGAGTATGCTCGTGACGGAGCGGTGGACTGTTCATCTTATACCCAGTTGGTTTTTGCGACCATGGGTATCGCCCTGCCGCGCACTACGTATGGTCAGGTGGAAATGGGAAAAGAGGTCGATCGAGACGAGCTGATGATCGGCGATCTCATATTTTTCGCCAATACGTCATATTTACAGACTGGTGTGACTCATGTAGGTATTTATACAGGTGACGGCGAATTTATCCACGCAGCAGGCTCGATCGGCCAGGTGGCGATCACCCCGCTCAGTGATCCGTTTTACAGTAGCCACTATCATTCGGCGCGACGAGTTGCGCCGAGTCCGTAGACCTGGTCCCCAGTCCTGTAGGGGTGCGGAGGTCTGCCCCTCTGTTAACCACACCGAACCCACGAGGGGCGAGGGACGAGGGGCTGGGGGCACTCAGACGAAAGGAGCGATACTGCATGTCTATTCAACTGGACTTCTCCAAGTACTACACCTATCAGGAACTCACCGACGCCTTGCATGATCTGAACCAAGCCTACCCAGAGATCAGCAAGCTCTACTCCATCGGTCAGAGTCACGAGGGGCGCGAGCTCTGGATGATGGAGCTCACGAACCCCGCCACCGGTGCCGCCGCCGCTAAGCCAGCCTACTATATCGACGGCAATCACCACGCCGGCGAAGTCACGGGCTCCATGGTGGCGCTCTACACCATCTATCATCTCCTCACCGAGTTTGCGAGCGATGCGAGTGTTCGCCGCCTGTTGGATAGTTACACCTTCTATGTCCTACCGCGCGTCTCGCCGGATGGGGCAGAGACCTACCTGACCACGGCTGAGACCCTACGATCCGCGCCCCGTGCGTACCCCTTCGCCGAGCCTAAGCCAGGTCTGCACCCCGCCGATATCAATGGTGACGGCGAGATCCTTTTGATGCGTGTCAAAGCCCCCAATGGCGACTGGTGCGTTTCAGCCGATGACCCCCGTCAGATGATCAAGCGTCGTCCAGACGAAGAGGGCGGCGAGTATTACCGCCTATACACGGAGGGTATGATCGAGGAGTTCGATGGCCTGGCGGTCACAGCTGCCCCGCACAAATGGGGGATCGACCTCAACCGCAACTATCCTTGCGAATGGGGGATTGAGAGTCGTCAGCCCGGGGCAGGCCCCTACCCGCTATCGGAGCCTGAGACCCGCGCGGTGGCTAACTTCGTCCTTGCCCATCCCAATATCGCCAGCGCATCTACGCTGCATACCACTGGCGGTGTGATCCTGCGCCCACCTGGAACCAGGCCCGAGAGTAAGGCGGCCAAACGCGACGTCGCTGCCCTCACCGCCATCGGCGAGATGGCGACCGAAGAGACCGGCTATCCCTGCGTCAATATCTTCGATGGCTTTCTGCAGGACACAGTCAACTTCTCATCTGGCGCCTATGACGACTGGCTCTATCAACATCTAGGCATCCCGGCCTATACCGTGGAGCTCTGGGACCTTGCCAACCGCTCCGGGATTGAGGGGCTGTGGCCGCGCAAGCACAAGACCGAGAAGGAACAGTCTCAGGATTTTGCTAAGCTACTCGCATGGAACGACAAAGAACTCAATGGCGAAGGCTTCGTACCCTGGACACCGTTTACGCACCCGCAGCTCGGCCCCGTGGATATCGGCGGCTGGAAGGGCAAGTTTGTGGTGCAGAACTGCCCAGCTAAGTTCCTGGAGCAGGAATGCATCAAGGTGACTAAGTTCCACTATCGCCATGCCCGCACCATGCCGAAGCTCTTCATCGAGAGGCTGCGCAGCGAGAAAGTGGATCACGAGACCTGGAGAGTCTCTGTGGTTGTCGGCAATAGTGGTTATCTGCCCACCTTCCTGACTCAAGTGGCTGTCGACCAGAAGACCGCTAAGCCGGTGACCGCCGAACTGAATCTGCCCGAGGCCGTGCAGATCGTGGTGGGCAAGGCGAAAGTCGAGGTCGGGCATCTGGAAGGGCGCGCCGGGCGTTCGGGCGCTTTCCACAACGGCTCTTTCCGTGCTGGGCGCGACCTGCCATCAGAGAAGAAGGTCGAGTGGCTGATCAAGGCCACTGCCGGCCAAGAGCTGACTGTGAAGGTTGCCTCGGAAAAGGCGGGGTCATTGGAAGCGAAGATTACATTGAAGTGATGTAGTAACCGGACAAACGGGGTCTGACCCCGTTTGTCCTTCTGTATAGGGTGGCGACGTCAAAGCAGGCTGACTTCCGTAATTGCTTTATCAAAAGGGGCAGACGCGATCAAGCGAACGGGGAATGAGAAATGTTACCATATTTGCGAAAAGTGCATGCGTGCGAATCAATCCAAGAAACGCTGGATTACATAGAGGAGCATATCGAGAAGGAAATTGGCATCGAGACGCTTGCGGAGATTGCCGCGATGTCTCAGTTTTATTATCAGCGCCTGTCTTCACGGCTTGTCAGAAAGCCTGTGCGTGAGTATATCAGACTCAGGCGGTTGGCCAGGGCCTGTGAGATACTAATTGGACAAGAATAACCGCATTCTTGATGTCGCTCTCGATTACGTCTTCGACAGCCACGAGACCTTCACGAGAGGCTTTTTCCCGGAGATGTATTATGACAATTCGACTGATCTTGCCTATGTGGAATTATGGATACCGTTTAGGCAAGGGGAAAATAGATGAATCGGAGGAACACACAATGAGCAAGTACGACGAGGCCATGAAACTGCTGGATAAACAAGTTGGCAACAAGGACGGCTTGATCTCCCTGTCCACCATCTCGCTGGAACCGGGTGCCGACGGCAAGAGCCGCCCTGCCGCCCGCATTGTGGACGCCTATTATGAGGATGGCGCGTTCTACACCGTCACCTACGCGACCTCAGCAAAGATGCGGCAGATCGCCCAAAACCCCGAAGTTGCCGTTTGCATCATCGTTGAAAACTTCACAGCCGACGGTATCGGTGAAAACCTGGGCTGGGTGTGCGACGAGAAAAACACGGAGATGATGGCAAAACTGCGCACGATATTCGCCGAGTGGTATAACGACGCCAATAACGACGAAGACCCCAACACATGCCTGCTGCGCATCAGGCTGACAAAGGGCTTGTGGAATGACGCCCACAAGGGAATCAGGAAAGAGATTGATTTTATCAATAAGACTGCGGAGTAACCTCAAGAGTGGTACTGTGAAACGCGAGCCTGTCTGCATCGTACCCAATCCTTGAAGAGGGCATCCGAAAAGCGTCTAGCTTTTCAGATGCCCTCTCCTTATTCAAATGAAATATGTGGGAAACCGACAGGTTGACAGCCATTATCAGTTGACTTATCATCTGATTATAATATTATCTAATGAGATTAATATAGAAGTTGTGACTTGAGTATTGGATCAGAGGTGGAGATCCCAGCCCCCGAACTGGGGCTTAGGCAGATCGCTTACAGGGCAACAACCGGAATCTAGTAGATGACGAAAAACCGAACAACCGGGCTTAACCTCGGTTGTTCGCATGTTTTCGATCTGCTATGCTGATCATGACAATACCGCCATAAGGAGGAACGACCATTATGGATGACCATCTGCTGCAGAAGATCAGATCCTACACGCCGGTGTTGTGGACGAACCCGCATCGCCGACCGTTTGCCGAGGTCGCAGAGACCCTGCCGTTCACGCTAGACGATATCGAAGAGGCCGAGGCCCGTTGGCAGCGCTTTGCGCCGCTGCTCAAACGGTTATTTCCTGAGACGGGGAACGGACTGATCGAGTCTCCTTTGGTCGCCATCGACCAGATGAAGACCGAGCTCGAGCGTATGAGCGGACGAGCGATCTCGGGCAGGCTCTATCTGAAGTGCGACAACCAACTCCCGGTGGCTGGTTCGATCAAGGCCCGCGGTGGGATCTACGAGGTGCTGAAGCATGCCGAAGAGTT
>CAYOCI010000110.1:0-9075 GCA_964402415.1 uncultured Clostridia bacterium | reverse complement strand
TGCTCGTCGAGACCTTCGGCATCGGTGGCATTGGTACGGTTGACGAAGATATCGCACGCTTCATGGCTTAGTAACCGATCGGTAGGCACTAAGTAGTTAAGTTGTTTTAAGTAGCAGAGGGTGACCCGGCGTGGATCACCCTCTCTCCGTTTGCTGCCACTGGCATAGCAGCGGGGGAAGATGGTAATCGTGCATTTGGATTGACATCCGCGCCGACCTTAGCTATGGTCTAGTTGAGGTGCTGAACATGAAGACTACATCGCGCAACCATTCGAGACTGCTTATATTCATAGCCATGGTGCTGATCTTGGCCACTGCACTGGCTGGGTGCCAGTCACGAACGAGCAGTCAGCCGCCTTCTGCCACCGCCGCCCCGCCACCATCTCCCGCCCCCACCACCAGTAATCCTTCTGGTCAAGAGCCAGAGAAGCCAGCAGCGAATGAGATCGTCCTATCGGACAACTATTTCGTCAAAGCGGGGCTCTTTGCCCCTAATCAGGACCTATCCATTGCCTACCCGATCATCAAGGGTATGAAAAACAAAGAGATCGAGGATCGCGTCAACACACTCCTCAAGGACGCCTGCATCCCAGAAGAAATGCGGAGCGTTGCCAGCAGCGAGACTCTGTCCTATGGTTATCGCCAAGAGTTCAAGGTCACGCTGTTCAAGAAGAACCTGTTGAACTTGGAAGTCTCGGGCTATCATTTCCCCAAGGGCGCTGCCCACGGCATGCCGATCAGAAACCACTACCATATTGACCTGACAACAGGCAAGTTCTACGAGTTAACGGATCTCTTTCTGCCCCAGAGTGATTTCGTACAGCGCTTGAGTGCCATGGTTGGTGACCAGATTGATCGGGATGCCTGGCCGCTGATCTCCCAATCCAAAGAGCTTTACCACGGCATCAGCGCCCAGCAACCGTTCTCACTGACCGAAGATGCCCTTGAGCTCTACTTTACCCCCTACGAGATCGCCCCGTACGCAGCGGGTTTCCCGACCTTTGCCATCCCCTACGACAGCATCGGCGAGATGATAGATACCAACGGTGCGCTATGGCGATCGTTTAACGATGGTAGCACCATGCCAACTGTCGCGGTGCCTGACCTGCTGGCAATTATGGATGCTTATCAGGTTGCCTTGGTCGATGCCATCAACCAGAACAAGTTCGAGCTTCTATCGCCGCGGTTATTCCCCTACAGCAACCTGTATGATTCCCAACAGAAGCTGGTCGCCGACCTCTTCAAGCAAGGAATCAAAGAGCGGTTTGAGGGCTGCGCAGTAGTGAGCTATGCGCGCATCCCTGGGACCAAGAACTTCCGACTCCACGTCCGCGAGCAGATTGCCATCCAATACCCGGGTGAGCAGCTTGTGAGTAAGCGGTTTGAGTATGCCTACACCATCAAGTACATGCCGGGCGAGCGCGGCTACCTGCTCAGCGCTATCCAGCGGTGGACGAACTGATCGGTAGGCACTCACTTCTTCTAGCAGGCCAGAACCAAGCAAAAAGCCGCGCTCCGAGGTTCATCGGAAGCGTGGCTTTTGTATGCCGGGCTGATCACTAGCTTTGTGGCTACCGTGGAGCGTCTGCGAAGGAGAAACGAAAGTCGCACATCGGACACCCTTCAGCGATGGTTCCCGTGCGGTGCAGGTTAATCCCCATGGCGGGAAATACGATGTAGTCCATTCTGCACATGCAGGGTGCCAGTTCCTCAGCGCCCTGAGCTCTGAGAAACTTGACGATCCCACATTCCTGGTAGTCGATCCCCCACCGGTCATTGACTGCGCTGGCATCCACCTGCCGACAAACGAAGTCAGCCGCATAGTACCTACGCTGGGACAGCTCAGCGTAGCGCCTGATCCTGAGCTGGTTGATGCGGCTCATATACACATAGCCGATAAGGCGGCAGACCCAGGTGGGATAGCGGCGAAACTCCTGCTCAGCCAAGGCTAAGAGAACCTGCTCAGCATCTTGCACACTGAGACCGTGTGAGCGCATCGATCGATACAGGGCCAAGTAGACTGCCGTTCTGTCGATGATGCCGGTGAAAGGGTTACGTCGGCCGCCGATATAGGGGACGGCAGGGATCAACTTCGAGAGCTCTTGGGCTGACTGACGGGTGATAGACTCTGCAAGATCAGGCCAGCGTCCAAGCAAGATAGACAAGGCAGACGTGGCTATTCGTCGATACACCAGTTCTTGGCGCCGTGAGCGGTTGGGCTGGTTCTGCTCAACATGCACACCCTTCACCTGCTTCACCGTGATATTACGGAATGTGATCGGTGTATGGCACTCAGTAGTTCAGTTGTCCGGCCAGAGAGGGTGGCGCACACGCGGGCACCCTCTCGTTGTATCTTCGCCTACTCGATATGCGGGTAGAACAGATAGATCTGCGTTGCTGAGCCGCCGATCAGCGCGCGTAGGCGCAGGTAGCGGGCGCTTCCCTGCCAAGGCAGAGTGGCCGCTGACCGGTCGATGGTGGCGACCTCGGCCCACTGCTCACCATCGGCGGATGCCTCGATCACGGCCTTGGTCAAGTGGTTCACGCCATGTTGGAGCAGGGTGACGCGGCTGATACGCTTCTCCTCGCCCAGATCGAGGGTCAGGCTCTGGCCGGCTTCCACCGCACCACGGCTGAGGAAATAGCTCTGACGGTTGCCATCGATGACTTTGACGGGAGCGAAGGCCGCACGCTCCGGGGGGATCTCGGGGGAGTCGGCATTGACGCGGAACTCGCGCACGGCCAGAGGGTCATCCTGATCCAGCGTGGAGACCATGCGCAGATAGCGCAGACGGCGGGGTGTAAAGCGGGTGACCAGCTCCGGCCAACTGGGACGGCCGATCAGCATCTGCCAGTTCTCCCCGTCCACCGAGCCCTCGCAGGCCACTTGACGGAGGAAATGGGTCCCCTTGCCGGGGGTGTGCTCGGTCATGGAAACGTGCAGACGGCTGACCTCATACAGATCGCCTAGGTCAATCCCGACGTGATCACCGGGACGAATCGCGGGATCAACGCCGTCGGCGTGTTTGCCCAGGAAATACGTAGCGGTATCGTGATCAAGCATGGCTGCCAGTGGGTGCTCAGGGTCGACGCTAAGGTTGGTGAAGGCCACCGCCCGGGGCGCTGGGATCTCGGGAAAGGTCGTCGATACGACTGCACCAACAGGCTGGAACTGCAGCTCTTCGGGCAGCGAGGCCAGCGCGTGCTCGACGAAGTCGGTGAAGAGGCTACCACCGATCTGGTACGGATCACGGACCAGCTGCTGTCGAGCCTGCTCGATCTCCACGCGTCTTGCCCACAGTTCGCGGGCGGGATGCTGACGTAGTTCGCGCAGCAGAGTGAGAGTCAGCAGAACCATGTTGGCCTCGTCGCTGAGTTTGGCAAACCAAGGTTCGACCTCTGCTAACAGAGCGGGGTTCGCCAGGGTGGAGCGCAGGCGATTGGGCAGGAGCACCAGGCTCTCCAGCTTG
This sequence comes from uncultured Clostridia bacterium, assembly GCA_964402415.1. Classification (GTDB taxonomy): domain Bacteria; phylum Bacillota; class JAAYKD01; order JAAYKD01; family CAYOCI01; genus CAYOCI01. Next base: position 5,605 of record CAYOCI010000110.1, on the reverse strand, counting down.
ACGACCAGCTCGCCATCATCAGACTGAGCCTCGGTTGCATACTGAGCCCAGAAGTCATCCATCAACCGCCTGAGTTCGGCTCCCTCCACCTGCCAGAGACGAGGGGCCTGGGCGTATTGGCAGAACTCCCACAAGTGCGGGTAGGCCTGCTCGCCGCCGAGGCGCCGTACCGCCTCACGCCAGTTGTCATCGGGACGATAGGCGGCCGAGCTCCAAAGATAGTCGGCGTAAGAAAAGAGGGCGATCTTCGACGCTTCAGGCTGGTTCATTGGGTTCGAGACCACACCCACATGGCGGTGGCGATGCAACTCCGGCTCGCGGTTGCGGATCGGTCCGAGGAAGAGGTTGTAGGGCGCATAGTCATTGACCGGATAGTTGTCCCAGAGCAGTAGATCATGCCCAAAGTAACCGGCGATCCGATCGGCATCGGCACCACTGATGGTCGGTGCCACCACGCCTACCCCGGTCCAGATCACCGGGATCTCGGGGCGAAGGTGCTCGGCCAGCCCGGTTCGATAGGAGGATGGCTCGTTCTCGCTGTACTCCGTCGGGCAGAGGCTCAGGCTGCAAGTGGGATCTTTGGCACGCAGGTACTCCAGCAAGTGGTTAGCCAGGTAGGCCTGGGCCGCGGCAGCGCTGCCGAACTGGGCGCGGTCTTCAGCAGAGGCCAGTCGCGGGTCAATATCGTCCAGCAGCAGTGAGAAGTGCCTTACACCGTGGTCGAAGAGCGCACCTATCTTGGCGGCCAGCAGGGCGAAGTCTTCTTCGCCGCCAAAGCGCATGCCGTTGCCGGGGCTGACCGAGAAGACGAAGTCCACCTGGTGCTCACGGCAGGCATCGATCAGTTCTACCAACTCGGCGAGTTTGCTCGCCGGGTAGGGTTCGCGCCACTGAGCGCGATGGTATGGGTCATCCTTAGGTGCATAAAAGAAGATGTTCAGCTTGTTCTGCCCGCAGAACTCGATCATGCTCAGCCGTTCCCGATGACTCCAGGGATGGCCATAGAAACCCTCGATCACGCCCCGCTGAGCAAAGTCAGGCCAGTCAGCCAACTGCACGACTGGTAGGCGGGTGGTCTGCCCTGAACGTTGGATCATCTGCCCCAGCGTCTGCAGGGCGTAGTGCTCACCCCGCTTATCCTGGGCGGCGATGGTGATAACGGGCACGCCATCGGCGCTGTGAATGGTGAGTAGGTAGCCCTCGCGCTCCCACTCAAGCCAGTTCGGTGGCAACTTGCCTTCGCTCAGCGCTTCGCGGGCAGCGTCATCAAGACTACGGTACACCCGCACAGTCACCTGGGGCTGGCTGCTCACATGGCAGGGGCCGAGCACCGTGGACAGACGCTGCAGATCGATCCCGTTGACCTCGACGGCGAGCCCGCCCGCTGTCGTCATCGTCTCCAGCCACCGACCGGTGAAGAACGTCCGCTTAGGGGTAGGCAGGACTGATAGTGTGGACAAGGAAAATCCTCCTCTCACAAGATGGCCCCGCCCAGCGGGGCTTTTTGTCTACTGTGAGCTGCTAATAACTCCTCTGCGCATGGCGATAGCGATCGCTTCACCGCGGGCAGTGGCCCCCAGCTTGGCATAGACGCTAGCCACATGCGCCTTAACGGTCCTTTCACTGATTCCTAAGTTCGCGGCGATCTCTTTGTTGCGCTCGCCTCTAGCCACGCCCAGCAGCACCTCGCGTTCCCGCTCCGAGAGTAGACTGTCGTCGCTGGATGCGACAGGTGGCTTGGCCGGCGTTGCGGTTCGACTGTCGTCCAGATGGGCGACCACCTTGGCCAGGATCTCTGGCGGCAGCAGCGATCCGCCACGGCTGGCGGTGCGGATGGCATTGTAGAGCTGCTCGCGGCTGGTATCTTTGAGGAGATACCCCCGGGCACCGAGACGCAGCCCTTGGATGATGTAATCGTCTTCGTTATAGGTGGTCAAGATCACTACTTCCACCTTCGGCCACTGCGCTTTGATCTGACGTATGGCTTCCAGCCCATCCATCTCGGGCATGCGCAGGTCCATCAGCACCAGGTCCGGCTGCAGCTCAGCGCAGCGCACCACCGCCTCACGGCCATTGGCGGCTTCCCCGATGACCTCCAGATCGGAAGCCAGTTCCAGCATGCCGCACAGTCCTGCGCGGACCACGGTGTGGTCGTCAACCACCAAGATGCGAACGGGTCGTGCTGCTGTTTCTCCCATGCCATCACTCCTCAAAGATTGGTAGGGTTACGCGTAGGGTCGTCCCCTGGCCCGGGTGGCTGACAAGGGTAAACTGACCGCCCGCCAGCTCGGTGCGCTCACGCATGCCGCGGATCCCGTAGTGCCCCGTCTGCTCAGCCATCGCCGGGGGATCGAAGCCGATCCCATCGTCACTGATCTCGAGGGAGACATGATCAGGCGCAGCGGCCAAACGTATGCCGACCTGCCTCGCGCGGGCGTGCTTGGCGACATTGGCCAGGGCCTCCTGGACGATGCGGATGAGATGATGGGCGGTCGCCTGCGAGAGCTGCATCGGCTGTGCTGGCAGTTCCAGAGTGCAGGGGATGTCCGCTGACCGACGTAGATCGTCCACCGCCTGACGAATGGCGGCCACCGGATCGTCGCTCGCGACCGATGCCTCGCGCAGTGCTTGGATGGATTGGCGGGCGTCGGCCAAGGTTCTACGCGCTCGGGCCATGGTCTGTTGGATGATCTCGCGGGCCCGCTCGGAACGCGCCTGTTCGAGCAGAGCATCGGTGGTCTCCAGCTGCATGATGACGGCGACAAGACCTTGGGCCAAGGTATCGTGCAGTTCACGTGCCATGCGCTGACGTTCACGGCTGATGCTGAGAACCTCCACCTGGTCCGCATAGGCCGCCAGCTGGCGGTGCGCCGACTGCAGCTGCACGAGGAGGTCCTGTGCCCGTTGCCTTTCCCGATCCTGCCTCTGATAGAGAAAAACATACCCGGATACGAACAGTAGCGGTAAAGTGAAGGTCAAGGCTCCTACAGAGAACCACTCCCAGCCGCACAGGACGTATTGTCCTACGAAGAGGCCTACGGCCGAGATCACCGTGCCCGCTATCCCAACCCACAGCACGCCACTGGCCAGCGCCTCACCGATGAGAGGAAAGTAGAGACCCGCCATGATGGTGTGTTCCCGGGTGAGCAGCATTATCCCCGTAGCCACGAGGGACTGAACGGCGAGGTTAGCAAACACCTGCACTGGCGTGGTCACATGACGGATACGGCTATGCAGATACCCGTGAACGACAAACAGCGTGCCGACCAACACGGCGGTCCAGGGCTCCGCCAGGGCTGGGTTTGTCATCACCCCATGCAGATAGGCTGCTGTCAAGAATCCATAGAGCATCCAGAAGAGCGGCTGATCCCGTCGCTGGCTGCGATTGATGGTATCACGTGGCTTCATACTGCTCATCCTCTCTTGACGCGAGCATGCATTGGTACTAACGCAGAGGTTCGCCCATCGGCGTCACACACATCCGCTAGCGACTAGGAACTCAGCGTCCCTTATCCTTCCATTGTATCGTACGACCTCGCTTCCGACCATCCCCTGCACTGGCGGACATTGGTCTAAAGGACAATGTCGATCTGCCCCTTTGGCCAATGGTTGCGATTGGCAGGAGACGGTATAGTGAAGGTGTGGTGAGGCAACAGCGAGCCACAGACAGATAAGAGGGGGAAACAGTCATGAGCAAACGTCAAGTCGCCATCGAGGCACAGGACCTGACGAAACAATATGGAAGCCTGAAGGCCGTCGACCGGCTCAATCTGACGGTCGAACAGGGTGAGATCTTCGGCCTTTTAGGACCCAACGGTGCCGGCAAGAGCACCTCGGTGGAGTGTATGGAAGGGATCCGCCAGCCCGACGCGGGGACGATCAAGATTCTCGGGCTACCGATCCGCGAGCATGCGGCTGAGCTACGCTTGCGAGTAGGCGTCCAACTGCAGAGCACTGGCCTGCTGCCTAAGCTGACCGTGCGCGAGACTATCGAGCTCTATCGCAGCTTCTACCCACAACCCCTGCCCACCAGCAAACTGATGGCGTTGGTCGGGGTCGAGGGCAAGGCCACCGCCCGCGTTCAGCAGCTCTCCGGCGGCCAGAAGCAGCGCCTCACGCTAGCCCTAGCCCTGGTCAACGACCCCGAGCTGCTCTTCCTCGACGAGCCGACCACCGCGCTCGACCCGCAGGCCCGCCGCAGTATCTGGGAACTGATCGCAGACCTGAAGCGGCAGGGCAAGACGGTTCTGCTAACCACGCACTACATGGAAGAGGCCGAACGGCTCTGCGATCGGGTCGCCATCATGGATGCCGGACGCATAATGGAGCTGGGCACCCCCCAGGAGCTGATCAACCGCTACTTCAACGAGACCGCCATCGAGGTACCCACCGGTTCCCAGGCGGCTGGCCTAGCCGCTAGCCTCTCCGGGGTCACCCGCACAGTGGTCGATGAGGACCGCACCACCCTCTACACCACCAATATTCACCTGACGCTGACCCAGCTGCTCGATCTCGTTCCCACCGACAGCCGCGGACTGCATGGTCTCACCATTCGCCAAGCGACCCTGGAAGACCTGTTCCTGAAGCTGACCGGCCGCCGCATTCGCGACTAAGGGCGTGACGAAGCCCGAAGGCATCAGCCATCAGCCATCAGTGGAGTGTCATCAGCAAGGGTTCAACGCTACTCAAGAGGAGGTATAGGAACCAACATGAAACGTTTCCGCGAGATGTATACCCAAGTCTACCTGGCCACCGCCCGTGAGTTCCTGCGCGACAAGACCTCGGTCTTCATCATCCTGGTCATGCCGCTGCTCTTCGCTGTCTTCTTCGCCATGGTGATGGGCAAGAACGGCAACTTCCTTCCCGGTACCCTCTCCATCGCTCTGCTCTGGTTGGGCATCTTCGGCACCGCTCAGCCCATGGTCACCATGCGCGAGCAGAAGGTGCTGCGCCGTTTCGCCCTCACCCCTCTCCCCCCGTTCGTCCTGCTCGCTGGTCAGGTCAGTTGGCGGCTGACCGTCGGGGTGGTCCAGTGCATCATGCTCTTCGTCTTCAGCAAGCTGGCCTTCGGCGTTGGCGTCACCGGCAGCATCCTACTAGTGGCGGTCGCCCTGCTGCTCGGAATCCTAGCTCTGGTCAGCATGGGCTACCTGATCGCCGGGGTCTCTCCCTCCAGCGAGAGCGCGCTCGCCCTCGGGCAGGTGGTCAACTTCCTGATGATGTTCCTCTCGGGCGCTCTAGTGCCAGTTGATGTTCTGCCCAAAGCGCTGCAGCCAGTGGTCAATGCTCTGCCGCTCACCCACCTGACCGACGCCCTGCAGCAGCTGATCGCTGGCGCGCCTGCCGTCTTCTCCCTGAACACCAATCTACTGGTGCTGGGAGGCTGGCTGGTCTTCATGACCGCCCTGTCGGTGCGCTTCTTTCAGTGGGAGTAGGGGATGAATAAGGGGTACCGTAAGCGCGAACAACCCGCAGCTCCGTGGATGGGCTGCGGGTTTTCCGCCTGTGCCACAACTCTGAATTCCCCAAAAAACATTACGCCCATACCCCGTATTCAATGGTACAATGAATGATGGACAATGCTTAGCATGTGGTGACAGCGATC
>CAYOCI010000109.1:0-9157 GCA_964402415.1 uncultured Clostridia bacterium | reverse complement strand
GCTGGCTGTACAGTGTGGTCTTTTGGGGTTTTGTCCTCGCTACCTTCGGTGTCGGTATGTTCACGAGCAAGGGGACATCTGACGCTACCTACCGCTTTCTCTATGACAACATGCTGGTCGCTGCTGTCGTTACCATGACATCCATGACGGCGTTCTTCATCGCGTCCGCAGCTTTCCGCGCCTTCCGCGCCAGCAGCCTCGAGGCGGCCTTCTTACTAGGTGCGGCTGCCATCGTCATGTTGGGGCGTATCCCCATCGGCGACGCAATCTCCGCCCATCTGCCATTACTGGCAGACTGGATCATGAATGTACCGAACATGGCAGGACAGCGCGGCTTCCTAATCGCCAACGGTATCGGTTTCATCGCCATCTCCTTGCGCGTAATTCTCGGCATGTCGCGTAGTCATCTTCGTTCTGAGTAAGGGGGGCACGAGCGTGATCGAAAAACTCAAAAATATCGATGTTCGTATCATCTATGCAATCATGTTGGTCGCCATCGTGGCGCCAATGTTCGTTCCGCTGGGGTTGCCCATTCGCGTCATGTCCAACACACAGGCGTTCTACGACTATATCGATAAACTGCCTGCTGGTTCGAAGGTGTTGATCTCCTACGACTATGGGGGCGGCAGCGCCGCTGAGCTAGACCCCATGACGATTGCCGTCCTGAAGCATCTGTTGGTGAGAGCGGCCAAGATCTATGCTACCGCCAGTATTGCTGACGGTCCCATGTTCGCTGACAGTACTCTGAAGACCACCTATGAGGCGCAGGGGAAGGTGTACGGTCAGGACTATATCAACCTAAACTGGTTTTCGGGAGGGGAGTCCGCCATCGCTTCCTTCGCCCAGAACTTTGGACAGGTCTTTAAGAATGACTTTACTGGCAAACCGCTCAGTCAGTTCCCCATGATGCAGGGAATCCAGGGGATCCAGAACTTCGATCTCGTGATCAGTATCAACCATGGACCCGGCGGACAAGGCACCCCAGAGGTCTGGGTACGTCAGATTGTGACTGCTCGCAACAAGCCATTAATGGTGGGTTGTACGTCAGGTATGGGTGCTTCAACCCTACCGTTTGTTCAGTCTGGCCAGATAAAAGGCCTGCTGATCGGTTTGCGCGCCGCAGCCGAGTATGAGACGGCTATCACTGCTCCCGCTGTGGCTACCAGCTACATGGAGGCCCAGTCTACATCGCAGTTGGTCGTTCTCATTTTCGTCGTACTCGGTAATGTAGTCTACTTCTCCTCAAAGAAGAAAACTAATTAGGGGGTGAGGGCATGTCAACCAGTTTTGCTGTCTGGGTGTCGGCTTTCTTCACGCTAGCCGTTTTCTCTCTGGTCTTCTACAAAGAAAACCCGGTCTACCGCTTTGTTGAACACGCCTTCCTGGGGATTAGCGTTGGGCATACACTGGTATTCAATGTCAAGTATGTCATGGACAATGGGTTCACGCCGCTGTTCAAAGGAACCTGGGCGGTCCTCATTCCGATCATCCTCGGACTGCTGCTCTTCACTCGCTACTGGAAGGGATATACCTGGGTTGCCAAGATCCCGATGGCTGTCATTATCGCGGTTGGTGCAGGCCTAGGCATGCGTGGGGCCATCTCCGCACAGGTAATTGACCAGCTCAAAGCCACCTTCGTTGCCCCAAATTCGCTGAACAACATCGTCATCATTGTGGGTGTCTTCGCCTCCCTGGCATACTTTTTCTTCACTACCACGTTCACCGATAAACTGGGCAAGCCAATGATAGCAGTCTCACGGCTCGGCCGCATCGTCTTGATGGTGGCTTTTGGCGCGTCCTTCTCCAACTCCACCATGAACTTCCTCTCACAACTGATCAACCGCATGAACTTCCTGCTTGGCACCTGGCTGGGAATAGTCAAATAGCCCAACAGCCAGAGGCAAGAGCTCAAAGGCCAGCGCTGAGCGCCTCGGCGTGAACCAAGAAGGGAGCGCCAAGGTTATTGCTCGAGGACCATATATGATCACGTTCCTGGCATACGACGAAAGACCGCATCCCATTATGGGGTGCGGTCTTCCATACGCCCTGAATCAGTCGAGTATCGGCTGCGTGTACTTCAGTTCCAGTTGCAGGTCGCAGTCCTTGCCGGTGGAGAAGGAGAGGTTGCCGAGGCCAAGTCGCCAGGTCTGGCGGTCGAGTTCGCCCAGCAAGTAGGCAATGGTATCGTTCACCAGCGCGGCGCCATCGCTGACAGCGCGGTCCATCAGGTCGCCAAAGCTGGCATGCGATATCTCAGCCCGGTCGGCGGGGTGGCACCAAGGCGCGTGCTGGTCATTGAGGTAATCGCTCTTTGGGTTAACCTGCGCGGGATAGAAATAGGCGACAAGGTTCTGGTGACCGCCCGCAACACGCTGCAGCCAGGTCAGTACCTTCTTCTTGGCCCCGCTTGGATCAAAGAGTACTCGACAGGCGGTCATCATATCGCAGTATGACTTTTCAATGAAGCCCTCGGCTTGTTGGCGCCACTGCTCAGGGTAGACGCTGGGGATCGCGTGACGATAGAGATCGCCAATACATGATGGCAGTCTTTCGCCGAGGTCGAAGCGTTGGTTGGCGGGAACCTGGTCAGTGGCGATCCCCCAGTAATCCTTGACTAGAAGCGTATCAATGATCGCCTCGATGCGCTTGTGGTTGCCAGCAAGATGCGCCAGGTCCGGATCGCCCGGAGCATACAGCCCCGAGATGTAGTGTATATACGGGTGGGTGGTGCGGTCGAGCGCCCAATGGCAGAGCAGACCTAGGCCATAGGCTGCAGATGGGTGATGGGTAGGACCCCCTGAGAGCGACTTGATATGGGCGAAGACCTGGTCAAAGAAGTCACCGCAGTGCTCATGGTGAATCGCGTCACCAAGGTCGTGACCCCTTTTGTCCTTGCTCCATGGCCAAAAGTTGTAGTAAAGCAGGAAATCAGGTCCCTGACAACCAAAGTCGTAGAAGGCGCGCCAATTGTTGATCGCAGCGCTCCACTCCGGGCGTACGACAGTCTGCGCGATACGATCGCCTGCGATCAAGTGGGTCCAGATGTCGGGCAAAATAGATCACCTCCGAGGGGAGTCAACCGTCTGAGTCAACCGTCTGGGAGGACGGATGACTATCGGTGGCGAACGCTTTCTGCGAAGTACTGATCGACCTTGTGGGCATCGTTTGCCCTATTCTACCACAACCTGGTCAAACCCCCGATATCCGCTGGGCGAAATGGTAAAGATCATAGGATGGGAGCTCTTCAGTCGGCTGACAGGTTCGACTGACTCCTATTTCAGCATCGAGGTGTAGCTACGTGTCAATGTCAAGAATCGAAGATCCAGAGACTGTCGTCATCCGTCAGGAGAGCATCGGGATATGCCTCGGCGCATCAACCCTTGGCTATGTGCGTCTCGTCAAGGAAGGGAACCGGGTCTGTTGCGCTGAGATCGGCCGCCGCCCACATGGCGGCAGTGCGCTCGAGCGGCTGAGCGGCCTGATGGATGGACTATCGCAGGATGGCACGATCCACGCCGCTGTCACGGGGCGTAAGTCGCGGCACGCCGTGAAGTTGCCCAGTATCTCAGAACCGGAGGCCTTGGAGAGGGCACTAGCCTTTGTCAGGGATCAGGTCGGAGAGGTCGACGCCATCGCCAGCGTTGGTGGCGAAACGGTGATGGTATATCCCATTAATCGTCACGGTCAGATTATCACTGCACTGACCGGGAACAAGTGCGCCTCAGGGACGGGCGAGTTCTACCTACAGCAGATCCGACGCATGGGTCTGGATCTTGAGCAGGCGGCTGAGATGACGGTATTAGACCAGCCGTATCCTGTGGCAGGGCGCTGCTCGGTCTTCTGCAAGAGCGACTGCACCCATGCACTGAACAAGGGCACAGACAAAGGTCAGGTCGTCGCGGGCTTGGCCAAGATGATGGCCCAGAAGATCCTTGATCTAGCCAAGCAGCAGGGGATTAGGCGTTTGCTGCTGGTAGGAGGATGTGCCGAGAACCAAGCGCTGCTCCATTTCATCAGCCAAGCCGGAGTAGAGCCCGTGGTTCCTAAGGAAGCTGGGTGCTTTGAGGCCCTGGGGGCAGCGCTCTGGGCTCTGGAGTATCCCAACTTAAGCAAGTGGCGAGCGGGGTTGCCTCTCTTGGGGGATCAACAGAGTTCATTTGAACGCTTGGCTCCCCTGGCAGACTTTCAGAGCCAAGTGAGTTTCCGGACTCTACCAAAGGCAGAGGCGAAGGCGAGCGACCGCCTGATCCTTGGGCTTGATGTTGGCTCGACCACAACCAAAGCAGTCTTGATCCGCACTGCGGATAACGCCATGGTGGCCACGGTCTATCTGCGCACCAATGGTGACCCCGTCCGCGCTTCGCGGGAGTGCTATGAGGCTCTTCTAACTCAACTGTCGAAGCCCATCTCAATCGTCGGGTTAGGTGTGACGGGTTCTGGGCGGCAGATTGCCGGACTCCACGCCCTAACCCAGGGAGTAATCAATGAGATCATCGCCCATGCCACCGCCGCGGTCTACTTTGACGAAGGGGTGGAGACCATCCTGGAGATCGGTGGTCAGGACGCCAAGTATACCTATATCACCAATCGCGTGCCCAGTGACTACGCCATGAACGAGGCCTGCTCCGCGGGGACTGGCTCCTTCTTGGAAGAGGCCGCTCACGAGTCATTGGGTGTTGCCACCACCGAGATCGCTGATCGGGCGCTGCGTGGAACCAGTCCGGCGAATTTCAGCGATCAGTGCGCCGCTTTCATCAGCAGCGATATCAAGACCGCAGTTCAAGAAGGGATCGACGCTGATGACATTCTGGCCGGTTTGGTTTATTCCATCTGCCAGAACTATACCAACCGCGTCAAGGGCAATCGTCCGGTGGGTCAGAAGGTTTTCATGCAGGGTGGGGTCTGCTACAATCGCGCCGTTCCCATCGCCATGGCAGCTCTGACCGGTAAAGAGATCATCGTGCCACCGGAGCCTGGTCTGATGGGGGCGTTCGGCGTAGCGCTCGAAGTCAAGCAGCGTCAGCGCCTCGGTATGCTTGAGGAGGGCACCTTTGACCTGGCAGAACTGGCGCGACGTGAGGTCAGCTATGGACGCAGTTTTGTCTGCCAGGGGGGCGGGGATGGGTGTGACCGCAAATGCACAATTAGCATGATCGGCATCAATGGGAAGTCTTACCCCTTTGGTGGGGCGTGCAGCAGATATGAGAATGTGCGTACGAGCCCGCGGCCCGCAGCCCGCAGCCCGCAGTTGAGGGACGAGAGGAGAGACCAGCCGAGAGACCAGACGAGAGACCAGACGCCGGAGAGCAGACATCAGGATGAGGGTGAGGAGAGCCCGCAGTCCACAGACCACGCGGAGTTGCCCCTCGACCTGGTCGCCCACCGCGAAAGGCTGGTCTTCGATATCTACGCCAGTAGGCAGAATATCAGGCATGCTGGCCGGCGGAGTGTAGGCATCAACAAGTCACTGCTGACCAACACACTCTATCCGCTCTACTATCATTTCTTCACCCAGCTGGGATTTGACGTCCTCATCCCGCACGCGAAGAGCCCTGAGGGGATCGAACGGCGCGGGGCACCGTTCTGTTATCCTGTTGAGCTTAGTCACGGACATCTCCACCAACTGCTCTCCATGCATCCGGATCTATTGTTCCTTCCCCACGTAAAGGGGATGCCGGGTGAGGAGAGCGATGGCGAACGAATCACCTGCCCGTTTGTTCAGGGTGAGCCATACTACCTGCAGACCGCGTTTGCTGACCTGGTGGAGGGGAAGCCAGTTCTTGCTCCAGTTCTGGACCTAGCCGAGGGGTTGCAGGCTGTGGAGAAGGAGTTTGTGGCCATCGGCCGACAGCTAGGAGTAGATGACCATCAGGCGCAGCGAGCGTTCGCCGCAGCCGTCGAGCAGCAAGGAAAGTGCTTCCATGAGATGCAGAGATTGGGGCAGGAGACCCTGGATCAACTGGCGAAGGACAAGGACCAGATGGTGGTAGTGGTCTTTGGTCGCCCCTATAACGCTCTGACCACGGATGCCAATATGGGGATCCCTCATAAGCTTGCCTCGCGCGGATTACGTGTAGTTCCGCTTGACTTCCTACCCCTTGCCATGCAGCAGAGCATTAGCTCCATGTATTGGGCAACCGGGCAGACTATCCTAAAGGCGGCGGAGATGGTGGCGCAGCACCCCCAACTCTTCGGGGTCTATATCACCAACTTCAGTTGTGGTCCGGACTCTTTCCTGCTCAGTTTCTTCCGTACCTTGATGGGCAGCAAGCCCAGCCTGACCTTGGAGTTGGACAGCCACACGGCTGATGCTGGGGTCGATACGCGCATTGAGGCTTTCCTGGATATCGTAGGCAGTTTCCGCGCTCTCGGGAACCATCCAAAGCAGATAACCACAGGTGCGTGCGCGGAGGTGGCTATCGAGGGCGGGCACGCTGTGGTCCGCGCCGCTGATGGAAGGGCGTATCCCATGGAGCACGCGTTGGTCAAGGTCCTCATCCCGCCTCTAGGGGAATGGCCCAGCAGGGCCCTGGCGGCGGGCTTCCAGGCGATGGGGATCACGGCTGAGGCACTGCCTGCCCCAGGAGAGCACGAGCTCAAACGCGGCAAGGAGCACGCGTCGTGCAAGGAATGTCTGCCGCTAATGCTGACGGTGGGCGGGCTGCTCAACTACCTTGATCGCCATCCTGATGCCAAGAATCAACAGCTGGTCTACTTCATGCCGACGACCAACGGACCCTGCCGCTTTGGCCAGTATCATGTCTTGATCCGTCAGATACTTGAGCGCTTGGGAGTGCGGAACGTTGCCATGCTGTCGCTGAACTCCGACAACGGCTATGCGGGGATGAGCAACGCGTTTCTTTTGCGGGTCTGGGTTGGCATCCTCTTGGCCGATCTGATGGAAGAGGTCTATAGCGCCATCCTAGTCCTGGCGAAGGATCGATCACAAGCTCTGGTGACCTATCACCAGGTCAGCGAGCGAGTACTGGCCAGTCTGGCTACGGACTCCCTCGCTCAAGTCCGCCATACCCTGGTAGGCGCCGTGGAGGAGCTAAACACGATCCAACTCAAGGGCAGGCTGGCCGACCAGCCTGCGGTGGGGTTGGTCGGCGAGATCTATGTCCGCAGAGACGGGTTTTCGCGTCAACATCTCGTCGAGCGGCTCGCTGAGCGCGGCATCTTAACCAAGACAGCCCCGTTTGCCGAGTGGTTCTACTACTGTGACTACCTAGTCCAGGAAGGATTAGGTGAACAGATGGGCTGGTTGCGGCAGAGAAAGGCAACAGTCGTGAACTGGGGCAAGCGCTGGATCGATCGCCAGGTGCACGCCGTCTTTGCCAAATGCCGCCTATGCCAGCCGGGAGCTCTGGACATCGCTGGTCAGATCGCGGCGGTGAAGCACCGCATCAGTCCGGCGCTGACAGGGGAGACCATCCTTACCACCAGCTCTGCACTGGTGGAGATCGTTGATCAGGTGGATGGGATCGTTAGCATCGGTCCCTTTGCCTGTATGCCTAGCCGCATGTGTGAAGCAATGATCCCCAGGATCCTCGAGCGCGACAAGGGCGCCAATACTGCTGATCCCAAGCGGCTGTCGGCGTTGCTCGACCAGGTTCAACAGCTGCCGTTTCTTGCCATGGAGAGTGATGGTACTGCCCTGCCGCCCCTGGTCGAGGCTAAGCTCGAGACGTTCGTTCTCCAGGTGATGAGGGTGCATGATGTGCTTCACAGTCTGGAAGCCCGCGAGCTAAGCCACCAAGCCACCAAGGAACCAAGCCCCCAGTGAGGACGGTTAACACAATTCTTAATTCTTAACTCTGAATTCTAAATTAAGGGAGGCATGACCATGCCGGACATTAAGCAGCTGCCTAGGCGTGATGAGATCGCCCCAGAGTTCAAATGGCGTCTGGAGGATATCTACCCGAGTGTCCAGGATTGGGAGAAGGAGCTTGGCGAGGTGAAGCAGGCGATCCCGTCGATCACTGCGCTGGCTGGACACTTGGGCGAAGGAGCAGAACAGCTTCACCAAGCGCTCACGATCGATACCAGTCTAGGGCGCAAGATCTCCAGCCTGTTCGTCTACGCGAAGATGCGCTTCGATGAGGATACCACCAACGCTAGCTCACGCGGCTTGGTGGACCGCGCCGAGAACCTCAGCACCGAGGTCGCCAGTGCCACCGCCTTCATGGTTCCCGAGATCTTGGGCATCCCCGAGGAGAAGCTGCAGCAGTTTGTTCGCGACTACCAGCCTTTGCAGCTCTATCGCCACTTCCTCGATGACCTGACCCGTCTGCGTGAGCACTTCCTCTCGGCAAGTGAGGAACAGATCCTTGCCCAGGCAGGGGAGATGGCCGCGGGTCCTGGCACCATCTTTGACATGTTCAACCATGCGGACCTTAAGTTCCCCATGGTTAAGGATGAAGATGGTGTGGAGATCCGCCTCACCCATGGACGCTATATTCAGCTGATGGAGAGCCCCAAGCGTGAGGTTCGCCAGGAGGCCTTCACCGCTCTATACGATACCTATGGCAGATACAAGAACACCATGGCGGCCATTTTCGCCAGCAATATCAAGCGGGATATCTTCTACTCGAGAGCTCGTCGCTACCCCTCATCGCTCTCGGCCTCGCTATCAGCTAACAAGATCCCGACAGCGGTCTATGACAACCTCATCGCCGCTGTCCGCGCGAATCTACCAGCCTTGCACCGCTATGTGGGCTTGCGCAAGCGCGCGCTCGGGGTCGATCAGCTACATATGTACGATCTATACACCCCGATTGTGAAGGACCACAAGGTCACCATCCCGTATGCTCAGGCCACCGAGACCGTCGTCAAGGGGCTTGCGGCTCTCGGTAAGGAGTATCAGCAGGCGCTCATGAAGGGCTTTGCCGAACGCTGGGTCGATGTCCACGAGACCGAGGGTAAGCAGAGCGGAGCCTATTCCTGGGGCACGTACGACACTCATCCCTTTGTGTTGATGAACTACAAGGACAATCTGGACAATATGTTCACGCTCGCCCATGAGATGGGTCATTCGCTGCACACCTATTTCTCACAGCAGAACCAGCCCTACATCTACGCCGGTTACTCTACTTTCGTCGCGGAGGTTGCCTCGACGGTCAACGAAGCGCTGCTCATGGACCACCTGCTGAAGACC
>CAYOCI010000108.1:0-9409 GCA_964402415.1 uncultured Clostridia bacterium | reverse complement strand
CGGGATCACGATTGGGTTCCCGATGTCCACCAAGATGAATAAGGATTATCAATCGGTCATCCGAGAACGAGCGAAGAGTGGGTGGCGGTTCATTCAGGTGGTGACGCCAGAGTTTTTCAATGGTGCACCCACGGAGTATCACCTCGTCTTTGAGCGGGAGATCAAGGAATAGGCTTTCGGGTAGACAATGAGGCACCTTGTGGATTGGCTGCAGCCGCCACAAGGTGCCCTTGCTTTTCCTTCTTGTTCGTCCTATAGCTGCCTTCGCAGCTCCTCAATCTCGTTGTCATAGAAAACCGTAATTGATCCCGTGTTCGGCACACTATCCGTGAGAAAGCCGGCTGCATATAGCTCCTTAGCCAGTGCTCGACGGCAGTAGCGCCAGAAGTGCATCATCATGTTCTCGGGCGGAACGCCTCGTGCGCCGCAGCGGGTCTGACGCAGGCAATTCATGATCAGCGGCAGATGGTCGAGGTAGAACTGGCAGGAAGCCGCCGATATCTCTGCAATGGTCGGTGCCAGTGCGTGGTAGATCTCTTTGGTGACTAGGATGGGTGCGGGTCGTCCGTTAAGAACGAAGCCCATCTCCTGTGCGGTCTGCACGCGACCGTCATCGACCCCCTGTGCTGTCAGCAATGCGCCAAAGGCATCGGTCAAGTGGTGCAGCAGGTGGTTGCGAAAAGCGGGAGAGGAAGAGATCTCGCTGACGATACTCTGATAGCTTGACCCGCCCGAGCCGATGAATACCGCCGTGTAGCGGTCACCTCTGAGCACCGATTTGTTCTGCCAATCGGGGTTAAGGCCGTGGTAGGTGTCACAGACCTGGTCAAAATCCACCTTGGCTTGCGCGTACCTGCCTGTATAGCTCTTCCAGTCCACGGCCAGGCGCTGATCGCGGAAGACCTGTGATAGCCCTTGGCTGACACCGATGATCCCGCCGAGCAGGTTCTTGATCTCAGGAGAGCAACCGTTAAGCCCTTCCCCCGCCGCAAGCAGCTCTTTACCCAAGCCAGCGCCTAAGCGCGAGGCCAGGGCCCAAACGTTCACAATATCCTCTTTCATGAAGATCGACGTATTGAGCCTGAGACCATGGTCGGTGGCGGCCAGCACATGCATCTCTACCAGCTCGGCCAATACTGCTTGGTCGATATCGGTCATAGCGGTTGGTCTGACCACGATCTGCTCGATCAGGTCGAGCATCTCCGTAGAGAGGGCATCGCGCATCAGCCGATAGGTGGCTCCTGAGTAGCTGGCGATGGTCGGCTTGAGGGACACAGCTGTCGCCTCCTTCGTTAGTCTCTTGACGCCTCGGCTCGATCCTCGCTCAAGATCTCGATCGTCCCCGCTCCGCCGTCGACGCGGATCAGCTGTCCAGTGTGGAGCTGCTCAGTGGCGCCTACCACCCCGACCACGGCCGGGATGCCGTACTCACGGGCGACCACTGAGCCATGTGACATGGCGCCGCCGATCTCCATGACCAGCGCCCCGGCGCTAAGGAAGAGCGGCGTCCAGGCGGGGTCGGTGCCTGGCGCGACCAGGATCTCACCCTGCGCCAGCTTTGCTCCCTTGGGATCGCGGATGACGCGCACGCGGCCTTCATACATCCCGACAGAGGCGGGGGTTCCGACCAGAGCTCCTGCGCGGGCTGTATTGGCGGTGTAGAAGGTCTCACCTTCACTGGTGATCACGCGCGGGACCGCACGGCGTTCCATCTCGCGAGCATAGGCGACCCGGTTGGCCGCCGCGAGGCTCGCCAGATCAGTGTCCTTACCGAGGTCATAGAGCGACAAGAAGTGGATATCATCCCGATCGCGCAGCCGCCCAGATTGAGCCAGTTCGTCCCCGATCCCGCCTAAGACGCGCCGTACCAGGGCGAGCAAGCGGACGGCGTAGAACTTCGGATACTCGCGCACGCCCATCAGCGCCCGGGTGCGATAAAGCAGTTTGGCGATCAAGCCCGCCGCCATGGGTCCCTTCCGCCTGCGTATCTCGCTGACCAGGCGAGCCACCGCCTGCTCGGCCTCCTGCTCGCCTCGTCGGAAGTGCTGTTCGGCGTCGCTACTCTCA
This sequence comes from uncultured Clostridia bacterium, assembly GCA_964402415.1. Taxonomy (GTDB): domain Bacteria; phylum Bacillota; class JAAYKD01; order JAAYKD01; family CAYOCI01; genus CAYOCI01. Next base: position 7,342 of record CAYOCI010000108.1, on the reverse strand, counting down.
TCATGGCTGAGATAGGTCTGCAGCACGGTGATGACATGCTCAGGGTCATCCCACCAGCGCGGCATACCGATATCGATCTCCCTCACAGCCCGGTGACCGTACTCGGCGAGGAAGGCCTGCACCAGAGGATGCTCTGGGGTTGGGGTGGCTCCCTCGGCCTTCAGTGCCCGCGAGAGCCGCCAGAGCGCCAGATCCATCTGCGTGGTCGGGTTGTGGGGGAGTGAGCGTAGGACTGTCTGAAAGTCGCTGCAGTCGCCCAGCCACTGCGCCAGCTTCCTCTCGGCGTTGAAGCGCGAGATCATAGCGACAGCCACCACAGGCATGATCCTGATCACAAACTGGGGTAGGAGGGCGCCGAGTAGCCTGCGGATGAACTCGACCCGCTGCTCCACGCCGCTGAGCTGTTCAGCCTGTCTCTCCCACTCGGCGACCAGAGCGTTCATCTCGTTGATCACCAGGTCGCGGGTCTGGTCTGGACGGAACATGGTAGCAATTAGCCGCCGCACCAAGGCCAACAGCATCGCACGCGGGGCCCTAAAGGGCAACCCGGGTCTCTCTGCTACGCGAGGGTCGTGCTCGACGAAGCCACGCAGGATGCTCGAGGTCTGGTGGTCGATCTGATTCATGAGGAAGAGGATCACCGACTTAGTGCGGCGGTGGGTGACGAGATTGGTGGCGTCGAGGTACAGGCGTCCGGCGGCCGACTTCATCGCCGGGGGGATCTCGCCTGGTACCACTCCCATACCAAGGAGAGTCCCAGCGGCGCAACCGGCCATCTGGAAGGCAGAGACCCCGGCGGGTGTTAGGGGCTCGGCCAGGCCCTGCAGCGTATTGAAGCAGATGTAGAGGCGCAGGCCTTTGTCGGTGGGTACCGGCGGGCAGAGATCGGGAAAGAGGGAGGTGACCGGCCTGGTCTGCAACAGGAAAAGGCGGCCGTCGCCGGAGAAGGCCCACTCGATATCCTGAGGGCAGCCGTAGTGATCGGCCACCTGCCTGCCCATGGCAACCAGCGCCTTGATCTGGTCCGCATCCAGGCAGGGCTGCTCCTGCAGTTCGGATGGGATGGGCATCGTTTCGGTCCTGCCCGCATGCCCGACTGTCCAAACTAGCTTGCGACTGATGCTGCTCTCGATCGATTCGCCGCTCGCGGCCACAACGACCCAATGATCGGGGGTTACTTGGCCGCTGACCACCGCCTCGCCTAGTCCCCATGAACCATCGATCACCATCTGGTCGCGGCGTCCGTTGAGCGGGTTGGCAGTGAAGAGAACGCCCGCCGCCTGGGCAGGGATCAGACTCTGGACGACCACCGCCAAGGTGACCTCCGCGGGGGCGATCTGCTGCTTGACGCGGTAGGAGAGGGCTCGCGCCGTCCAGAGTGAGGACCAGCATCGCCGTACGGCGGTCAGGACCGCCTCGGCGCCCTCGATATGGAGATAACTCTCCTGCTGCCCGGCGAAGGAGGCCGAGGGCAGGTCCTCGGCGGTGGCTGAGGAGCGGACAGCGACCGCTCCCGCGCCGAGGCTCCCATAGGCCTCGGTGATAGCAGTCGCCATGGAGGCAGGGATGACACCCTGCCCAAACAGGGCTCGGATCTGAGCAGAGGCCTGATCCAGGCTCTCCGTATCGTCAGGATCGGCTAGAGCTGCCAGACGCTCGATCTGTGGCTGCAGGCCATTGGCCAGGACGAACTCGCGGTAGGCCGTGGTGGCTACCACATACCCCTCGGGGACCGACAGTCCGGCCGAGGTCATCTCGCCCAAGTTAGCGCCTTTGCCGCCAGCGATGGGCAGGCTGTTGCGGTCGAGTTCTCGGAACCAGCGAATGTAGTTCATACTTATCTACGTCACCTCGGTCTCATTGCTGCCTATAGAGCTAGCCAAAGGGTTCGCTGACCGATGAGAAGAGTCCTTTGCCTTTACATGCTAGTTTCCCATACCGCATCCTAGGCAGCACCACAGAGGATGAAAAGTCGAAAAGCCGGAACGCTCCGCGTTCCTCCCCGGGCGGGTCTGAGACCCGCCCGTGGGTCGCCAGTCTGGCGAACCGCATCGGTCTCTTTATGTTACTTTCCCATACCGCCATGCAGACGCGTCACGAACCTACGCCTCTATCTGACGGTTAGCTCACTGCGGGCGATAGGCCGTGGTTGCGGGTATCCCTGAGCAGGACTCTGGCATAGAATACCGAAACCTCGCAGTAATTCTACCGAGAGGAGAGACGAGTCTATGCGCACTGAACAGGAGATGCTGGACCTTATCCTAGGCGTAGCCCGCAGCGATGAGCGCATCCGGGCGGTGGCGATGAATGGCTCCCGCACCAACCCCCGCGCCCCCAAAGATATCTTCCAGGACTACGATCTCGTCTATATCGTTACGGACGTGTCATCCTTTACCGCGGACCACGCGTGGGTGGACCTCTTCGGCGAGCGGACGATCATGCAGTTGCCCGATGAGATGACCGCCGTCCCCTCTGAGCCCCGAGCACGTTTCGCCTATCTGATGCAGTTTGCTGACGGCAACCGCATCGACCTGACCCTCGTTCCCGTTGAGGAAGCCGTGGCCTACAGCCGCGAGGACACGCTGACCATGGTGCTGCTGGACAAGGATGGCTGTTTCCCGCTGCTGCCCGCCCCCACCGATGAGGAGTACTGGGTCAAGCGCCCCACGGCGAAAGCTTTTGCCGACTGCTGCAATGAGTTCTGGTGGGTGGCACCCTATGTAGCCAAGGGCCTCTGGCGGCGCGAGATCCTTTACGCTCACCATTGCTTCGATATTTACGTCAAGGATATGCTGATCATGATGCTTTCATGGCAGGTGGGGATCCAGACCGACTTTGCTGTCAGCGTGGGTAAGTGCGGCAAGTATCTGGAGCAGTATCTCGCTCCGGAGTCGTGGCGCGCACTGCTCACCACTTACGCGGACGGTAGCTGCGAGGACGTGTGGCGGGCCCTGTCTGCCACCTGCGATCTGTTCCGGACGACAGCGAAGGATGTGGCGGCGCACTTTGGCTACGAATACCCCTATGATGATGACCGGCGCGTCAGCGCCCATCTGCGACGTGTTAAGGAACTTCCCGCGGGCGCCACAGATATGAACTAAAGATGAAATGAGTCCCTAGTCCCTGTGAGACTGTCGAAAAAGGCCCTGAGGCTTAGTCACCCATGCGTCTGTGCTCTCTTCGCTGTACTTCGGTCGCGTGGGCGTATGCAATACGCCCCTACGTCATGGCCTGCATGCTACCACACTCATACGGTTGAGTCGGTTGTAGGGGCGTATTGCATACGCCCGCGGGTCACCGCAAGGTGACCTCAACGAAGCAAGCACTAATCTTTCGGCCCAACAAACGGTTTCTCAACAGCCTCCCTAGTCCCTGTGGTCTATGCCGATGGGGCGCTACCGAGGCGTCGTAGGAATCTAGGACCGATCCTGCGGGCCAGTTCGTGATTGTCGCTCCAGTCAGCGCGCGTTATACTGAGCACATAAGGAGCCAATATCGCAGTCGGGAGGTCATATCGATGGATGCAAAGAAGCGGACGCTGCGGGTTGCCGTGGTGCAGGCGGCACCGGTGATCATGGACCGAGATGAGACGATCAAGAAGGCCATTGCGCTAATCAAGCAGGCTGGCGAGAACCAAGCCGAGCTGGTCGTATTTCCTGAGACCTTCATCCCCGCCTACCCCAGGGGGCTCTCCTTTGGTTTCATCGTTGGCAGCCGCACCATGGAAGGGCGCAAGGACTGGCAGCGCTACTACGAGAACTCGATCGCCGTGCCCAGTCGCGAGACCGATCTGATCGGCAAGGCGGCCCAAGAGGCCGGGGTCTACCTATCCATGGGGATCACCGAGCGCGAGGCCTCAGAGACCAACCATACCCTTTACTGCACCAACGTCTTCTGGGATCCAGACGGCAAGGTGCTGGGCAAACATCGCAAACTCAAGCCGACCGGTTCGGAGAGGCTGATCTGGGGCGAGGGCGACGGCAGCACGTTGACGGTGGTCGATACGCCTTTCGGCAAGATGGGCTCTCTGATCTGCTGGGAGAACTACATGCCCCTGGCCCGTACGGCGATGTATGGCAAAGGAGTTACCATCTATATCGCACCAACCGCCGACTCGCGCGAGGAATGGCAGTGCACCATGCGCCATATCGCGCTTGAGGGCCGCTGCTTCATCATCGGCTGCAACCAATACGTCGAGAAGAGTATGTATCCCACCGATCTGAACTACTACCACGAGCTTGAGAACCAGCCTGAGGTGATGTGCCGCGGTGGTAGCTGCATCGTCAACCCGTTTGGGCAGTACGTCGCCGGCCCGGTCTTTGGCCGCGAGGAGATCGTCTACGCCGACCTGGATCTGGATCAGGTCGTGCAGAGCCGCCTGGATTTCGACCCCATGGGACACTACGCTCGCCCCGATGTGTTTAAGCTGACAGTGACAGAGTGACCGTGCCCGTGGCCCACAGCCCGCCGCCCGCAGTAGTGCAGGAACGTGCTACTGGGTGAGATGCGCAATGGAGAAGCGATAAACCACGGAACAAAGCAAAAGACGGAGCAGCCGGTCATCTGACCGGCTGCTCCGTCTTCATTCATATGCCGTCCCTTAGTGCTGGGCCAAGGTACCGAGGGAACGGCAGCGGGTCTCGATACGACGGAATATCACATAGCCTGCGGCGAAGGTGACGAACATGAAGACCACCAATATCGCCTGTTCAGTGGCGATGGGCAGGATGGTCGTGGTCCTCATCAGTAGCCCGCGGATGGCGTCATAGCCGTAGGTCAGCGGGATGGCCAGTGAGATGGCCATCAGCGGCCGGGGCAGCACATTGATCGGGAACTGACTGCCGCTGAGGATGGTGATGTTGTTGCTGACGATATCGATGATGTTGTTGGCGTTGTTGGTCAGGAGCACCACCCCTGCTAGGGCAAAGCCAAAGCCGTAGAGGGCGATGATCAGCGGGATCAGGGTAATCAGGGCCGGTATGGCGTTGCCGATAAAGCTAAAGCCAAACAGCAGCCAGCAGGCGAGGGCGATACTGATCGAGTTCAGCGTAGTGAGGAAGATGCTAAACAGCGAGCGTCCGACCAGTTGCACCAGCACTGGGACGGGGGTCAGCCAGTTGGACTCCAATACCCCGGAATCCATCTCATTCTTCAGCGAGAAGCCCATCCCCCAGAAGACCGCGCTGACGTAGCTGGAAACCAAGCCGCCTAGGATCAAAAAGGCCATGTAGTCCGTGGTTCCTGCGTAGGCCTGCAGCCCAACATTGACACCATTGACCTGGAAGCTCTTTGACATGAAGTAGACAGGCGTCAGCCACATCACCGGCTCGACCACGCGCATGAGTGCATTAAGTGGATAGCTGAGGAAGACCTGCAGGTCCTTGCGGAAGATCGCCCAGATTGCCAAGATGGCGTGACGCCAGCCAGATAGTCGTTCCATTTGATCACTCCTGTATGTGAATTGCCCACAGCCCGCGGCCCGCAGCCCGCAGCGGGGTCTATTGCCTGGGTAGTCCCATCGTACCCCCACTAGGGACTAGGGACTCGGGACTAGGGACTCACTCAGTACTGTCCTATCGTGCCGGTCTCGGTGAGATGCCGCTGCATCCGTGCAAAGGTGGCAAATCCAGCTAGGATCAGCACCACACCAGAGATCATCAAGAAGCCGAGCTGTGGGGCGATGGCGCCGAGGCCCTGGCCTGCGACGATTGCTCGGACCCCGCTGATGGAGTGGGTCAGTGGCAGTGCCTGCGAGACACTCCGCATCCAGCCCGGCAGCACCGTCACCGGATAGGTGATTCCGCAGAAGACGGTCATCAGGCCGCGGACAAAGAAGATCAAGGCATTGGTCTCTTTGGCCACCAAGACGATGCTGGCAAAGATCATGCCGATCCCGTAGATCGATGGGATCGAGGCCAAGATGATCACTGCTAGGTGCCAGAAGCTGCCCGCCAGGCGCACGCCCCAGATCAGGTAGATGGAAAGAGCGGAGAAGCCGACCATGATTAGCCCCATCAGCGCCTCGGTGACGAAAGAGCCGAGCAGGAGGAAGACCTTGGGCACCGGCGCCAGCCAGTTGGACTCCAGGGTGCCGCGCATCTGCTCGTTACGCAACGCTCCGCCGAGGTTCCAGAGCATCATGTTGAACCACATCCAGAAGGTGGTACCGATGGCGATGAAGCCAGCGTAGTCGGTGGTCCCCGCGAGAGTGCCAAAGGTGGCGAGGGCGGCACCGTCCGGGCCGGCCAGCGCCTTGGAGGAGAAGATATAGCCGAAAGGGAAGAGTAGCGGCCAGATCAGCATGGAGATAAACCAAGAGGGGTAGCGCACATAGGTCAGCCATTGCCGCTTCATCACAGCGGCCGTGGCGGTCCAGAGGTTTGGTCGCAGTTGTTCTACCATTATGCTCACCTCCTACTCGCGCAGCGACTTGCCAGTCAGATGGATGAAGACGTCCTCGAGGCTGACCTCTTTGGTGGCAAAGGTCTCGACCCCTGCCCCCTGCTTGACCAGATAGGTCAGCGCCTCACCGGCGGTCAGACCGCCATTGAGATGCAGGATCAGTTCATGATGGCGGCTGGATTCATTGAAGCGAGCGGTCAGATTGCGGGCCCCCTGAGCCAGCATCTCTTGAGCCCATGACTCCTGCCAGCGATCCAGCTCGACGGTGAATAGCTTCTGATCATCAAGACTGTGTTTCAGGTCGCTTGGGGTGGCCAGGGCGATAATTCGGCCATGATCGATGATGGCGATCCGATCGCAGAGCTGATCGGCCTCTTCCATGTAGTGGGTGGTGAGGAGCACAGTCCGCCCTTCCTGCTTGATCTCGAGGATGATATCGCGCAGGTTGCGCGCTGACTGTGGGTCCAGCCCTGCCGTGGGTTCGTCGAGGATCAGAATCTGCGGCTCGGCCAGCATGGCCTTGGCCAGACAGATGCGCTGACGCATGCCGGTGGAGTACTTCTCTACGTTCTCATCGGCGCGCTTCTCCAAGGAGAAGCGGGTCAGGAGCTTGTTGATCCGCTCTTTGGCCAGCTTGCTCGGGATGCCATAGAGGGCAGCGAAGTATTCCAGGTTCTCGCGCCCGGTCAGCTTCCAGTAGATCGAGCGTTCGCCAGCCAGGACCGTGCCGAGATGGCGCAGAGCCTGGTTGGGCTGACGGATGACATCGGTACCCGCCACTCTGATCTGACCAGAGGTCGGCCTCAGCAGCGTGGAGATCATCTTGATAGTGGTCGTCTTGCCGGCACCATTGGGTCCCAAGAGGCCGAAAACCTCGCCCTGCTGGATCTGACAGGAGACGTTATCCACCGCCACAAAGACCGAGCCACCGTCTTGGGCC
>CAYOCI010000107.1:0-10623 GCA_964402415.1 uncultured Clostridia bacterium | reverse complement strand
TCCCTTTTTCGTCGCAATGATATTACCGAACTTGTCAACCTCGACACTGTCAGAGACCTTGGCAAAAGCATCCACTAGGTATCGAACGACCTGCTGCTCATGCCCCGATACGCCACTTAGCGCGGTCAGTTCCCTGAGGGTGGTCTTAAGAGCATCTTTCATCACGGTCACTCCTGTTCTGTATATATGTGGGGTGAGAGAGGAACTCACAGCTGATAGGAGAACTCATCATGGAGACTTATTCATCAAGGAGGTTATGTATGACCACCATTCTATCACTCAGCCCACTCACTTCGCGACAGCAGCAGACGCTACTGAGTGTAGGGCCGAGTCTTGAGATCAGGACTATGTCAGCCAAAGAGCTCACACCTGAAGCGTTGGCACAAGCGGACATCATCTTGACGATGCAGTTCAACGATACGATGCTGGCTCAGGCAAGCCGCTTGCAGTGGGTTCAGGCGACGAGCGCGGGCGTAGACAAGATGTTAACGCCGAAGCTCATCGCTAGTCCAGTACAACTAACGAACGTACGTGGGATGCACGGTACGACCATCGCCGAGTTTGTTCTCACCATGATGTTGGCCTTGGGCAGGGAACTCCCTCGCTCTATCCGCAATCAGGCGTCCCATACATGGGAGCGCGTGACCCAGAGGATGCTCCACGGCAGTACGGTGGGCATCGTTGGTGTCGGTGGTATCGGGCAGGAGATCGCACGTAGAGCCAAGGCTCTCGGTATGCGGACGCTGGGCGTAAAGCGGCACCTCGACCAGCCTGTTCCCCATCTCGATCAACTCTTTGCCTCGTCAGATCTGGAGCTGATGTTGGCAGAATCTGACTATGTTGTTCTTGCCTGTCCGCTAACGGATGAGACGCGCGGCATCATCAACGCCAGATCGCTTGCCAAGATGAAGTCCACCGCCTACCTGGTGAACATCGCTCGTGGAGAAGTAGTCGAAGAGGCACCTCTGATTGAGGCACTCCGCCAAGGCCAGATTGCCGGTGCGGCGCTAGACGTGTTCACCCATGAACCACTTCCAGCTGACAGTCCGCTATGGGATCTGCCGAATGTCATCCTCACTTCTCACGTGGCAGGCTCTATGACTGACTACATGGATAGAGCCATCAATGTCTTTGCGGAGAACCTGCGTCGCTTCCTCGCTGGCGAACCGCTCAACAACCTAGTTGACAAGAAGGCAGGATACTAGGCACACCAGAGTTCAGAGATCAGACACCAGAACTTGGCTAACACAAAGTGAAACGTGATTCACAGTCAGAGGAGCGGATTTCGCTCCTCTTTCTTATGCTCGTAAAACGATCCGGCCTCTAGTCTGTTATCGCCTCACAACTCTGGTGTCTGGTGCCTAGGCCTTCTCAGCCGTTGCCGCGGCCTGAGAGATAACGACCTCATGGCAGCGGTTGCAGCGGGCCTCATAGTGTTCCGCAGCACCCACCAAGACGATGGGATCGGAGTAATGCGCTGGCCTGCCATTGATAAGACGTTGGGTCCGGGTTGCAATACCGCCACAGATAACGCAGATGGCGTGAAGCTTGTCCGCATGGTCTGCAATAGCCAGCAGTTCAGGCATCGGTCCGAACGGCTCACCACGGAAATCTGTATCTAGACCGACCAGAATAACCCTCTTTCCTTGACGTACCAGCAAGCGTGCGATAGCCACCAAGGACTGGTCAAAGAACTGCGCCTCATCAACGGCAATGACGTCGTCTTCGGGGGTGACATGGTCAAGGATCTGATCGGTGGTCGAGATGATGACGGCCTTGACTGTTCGCCCATCGTGACTTGCCACTTCGGTTGCTGAATATCGATCATCGATCCCTGGCTTGAACACCTTCACTTGCTGACGAGCGATCAAGGCACGCTTCACGCGCCGGATTAGCTCCTCGCTCTTGCCGCTAAACATACAGCCGGCAATTACCTCCAAAGAACCCATTGACAGTTCCTCCCCTAGCCTCCGTCAACCGTCTGAGTCTCCATCTCGTTCGGCGATCTCTTGACGTACGGTTGTTATAGTGGTTGATTTGTGTCGGAACGACAGATCCAAGGACTCGCTTAGGCTCCAACGCAAAGGGCCGGTCGCCCGGCCCCAGATAGTGTTACATCCTTCCCGACTGCTCACTCAGACGGTCGACTCCACTAGATCTCCGCCCCGATCTGGCTGACATATGCCCGATAGAGTTCGATAACCTCTTTGGTGATCTGGCCAGGTCTGCCATCCGCGATCACGCGACCGTCAACCTTAACCACCGGTATTACCTCCGCAGCGGTACCGGTCAAGAAGACCTCATCAGCTGTATAGACCTCGAAGCGCGTGAACGGTTGCTCGCGCACGGTGTGTCCCTGCTCGGCGATCAGCTTCATAGTCGTGGCTCGGGTGATCCCATGCAGGGCGCCGAGATAACTCGGCGGTGTCAGGACAACTCCGTCTTTGATAACGAAGATGTTATCTCCTGTGCACTCAGCTACAAAGCCATCGTTGTTGAGCATAATGGCTTCGCCAACGCCTGCGAGGTTGGCCTCGATCTTGCCCAGGATATTGTTTAGGTAGTTGAGTGACTTGATCCTAGGGTTGACTCCCTCGACGATATTGCGGCGTGTGGCCACTGTGATCACAGTCAACCCATCACGATACATCTCCTCGGGGTACAACTTGATCTTATCTGCGATACAGATGATAGAAGCTTTCTCACATTTGCGAGGGTCGAGGCCAAGATCACCAAAACCACGGGTGACGACCACGCGAATGTAAGCGTCACGTAAGCTGTTCCTACGACAGGTCTCGAGGATGATCCCCTTCATCTCGGCCTTTGTGACCGGGATCTCTAGTAGGATTGCCTTGGCCCCATCATACAGACGATCAACGTGTTCATCTAGCGCAAAGACCCTGCCATTGTAAGCGCGAATGCCTTCAAACAAGCCATCGCCATACAGCAGACCATGATCAAATACTGAGATTTTGGCTTCTTCCTTGGGGTAATACTTGCCATCGATATACACCAAGATACTCATTCTGCCCACCCTCTCCTCTGCAATTCTCTCTAGGGATTGCTATCCAAGTGTCGTTCTATTCATCAAAGAGGTCGCGATGCTCGCTCCCCAAGATGACTTTCTCTATTGGCCGCTGATTGACGGCCAATGACCACTATCTAGCTTTGCAGCCTACTTACCTGGTTTCTCGGCTTGGGCGGACAGGGCCTGCCAGAGCTCAGGATTGGCCTTGCGTAAGTTGACGGGCTTACCCGTAGCGCTGACGAAGGCATGCACCGTTCTGCCTTCAGCAAGCAGCGCTTGATCGCCCTCACGGAACAGCTTGTAGCTCAGCTCCATCCGTGCCGGGCTCAGCGCACTGACTTCAGCATGGACCTCAATCAGATCGTCATAGCGAGCCGGCGATCGATATCGGCAGCCGACCTCTACTACCGGTAGCATGACTCCCTGTGCCTCAACGTCACGGTAGCTGATCTGAGAGCTGCGGAACCATTCATTCCGTGCCACCTCAAACCAAATCAGGTAATTGGCATGATATGCGATCCCCATGGCGTCGGTCTCAGCATAGCGAACGCGGACCGTGGCACACTTCATAGCCTCAGAGCACCCTAGCCTGACCGCGATAAACCAAGCCACGGTTCAGGTCTAGCGTGATCAGAGTCCCGTCAGTAATCAGAGATGTGGCCCCCTCAGCGCCGACGATCACAGGGATGCCGAGGTTCAGACCGATGATGGCACCCGGTGATGTTAATCCTGCTTCCTCGGTGATGAGGGCTGCCGCACTACCCAGGGCTTGCACGTAATCAGCATCGACCCCTATGGTCACCAATACTTGACCTGAGGTGCTCAGCTTCTGCGAGGCTTCCCGAGCCGTGTGGGCAACGACCGCACGACCCGTGAACGACCCAGTGCCGATACCGACCCCACGAACTGCGATATCACCAACCGTATGGACCTGCAACATGTTGGTCGTACCCGGAACCCCCACCGGAACCCCTGCGGTCAAGACCACCAGATCGCCATTCTTGATGTATCCGGCACCTAGAGTTGAGCTGAGGGCGTTCTTGATCATCTCGTCCGTGCTCGACGTTTCGCCGCCTATCACTGGGTACACACCCCAGGAGAGGGCTAACTTCCGCGCCACTCGTGTGCTGGGGGTGACAGCAATGACTGGAGCATTCGGCCTGTATTTCGCCATCATTCTCGCGGTATGCCCTGACTGAGTGGCACTAATGATGGCCGATGCTCCGAGGTCAGAGGCGGTTTGGCAAACGGCGTGACTGATCGCGTCGGTAATGGTGTGCTCAGCACGGCGCAAGCGTCGTGTAACCGGTTCCTGAGTGGCTAGCGCTCGCTCTGCGCGTTCAGCGATCCTCGCCATGGTCTTGACAGCTTCCACAGGGAACTTGCCATTGGCCGTTTCACCGGATAGCATGATGGCATCCGTGCCATCGAAGATGGCATTGGCGATGTCACTGGCCTCGGCACGGGTGGGTCTGGGGTTGCGGATCATCGAGTCAAGCATCTGGGTAGCCGTGATGACAGGGATTCCCAGACGCTGGCACTTCTGGATCATCTCTTTTTGAACAATGGGCACTTCTTCAGCCGGTATCTCCACACCAAGGTCACCACGAGCGACCATCAATCCATCGACCACTTTGAGAATCTCGTCGAGGTTGTCAACCCCCTCCTGATTCTCGATCTTGGCGATGATCTGCATGTCACTCCCAGCATCCTCGATGACTTTGCGTATCTCCAATACATCGCTCGCTTTGCGGATGAATGAGGCGGCAATGAAGTCGAAGCCCTGATCGGCACCAAAGCGGATATCGTCGATATCTTTTTGTGATACCGCCGGCAAAGAGATAATGGCTCCTGGGAGATTGACCTTCTTGCGGTTGCTCAACTCACCGCCATTCACCACTTCGCAGATGACATCCTCACCATCGATCTTCTCAACACGGAGCGTGATGGTACCGTCATCCAGTAGAATCAGGCCACCGATCTCGACCTCTTGCGGCAGCGCCGAATACTCTACGGTTACCTCGCTGTCGTTGCCCAAGAGAGGGCGAGTCGTCAAGGTGAAGCGCCCACCCTCAACAAGCAGGGTCTTCCCCTGCTCAAAGAGCCCAATCCGGATCTCTGGGCCCTTGTTGTCGAGCATGATGGGAATATCGCTGCCCAGTTCCCGAGCGGCCTCACGCAGCATCCCCACACGCGCCAAATGCTCCTCATGGGTACCGTGAGAGAAATTGAGACGCGCTACGTTCATCCCCGAGAGGATCAGCTGTCGCATTATCTCGACGGAAGAAGTGGCAGGACCTAGGGTACAGACAATCTTTGTACGACGCATTTGCTTGGGACCTCCCCATTAGAAGCCCGACGACCAAAGCCCCGAGCCGACGATCAGCAAGGGACTTCAGCCATGGGCCCATACTGCACAGACACACCTTAGGACGTGTTACGGCCCTGCTAGATCGAGAGAATCTGAGCAAGCTCATAGATTGAGCGGTCAAACCCCTTCTTCTGCGACAAGGCAAACTCTATATCGAAGGCCTTCACTTCACCGGATACCATCCCCACCATCTTGGCAGTCTCGCCCTCGATGAGCAGGTCCACGGCCCTAGCGCTCAGCCGACTGGCCAAGATCCTGTCCATGACCGTAGGAGTGCCACCGCGCTGAATATGCCCGAGAACAGTGACACGAGTGTCAAAACCAGTCTTCTCCTCGATGGCCCGAGCGAGATCCGGACCACTGGTTACCCCCTCTGCCACCAGAATAATGCTATGTAGCTTTCCGCGTTCGTGACCGCGTCGCAGCCGGTTGCAGACCTCTTGAAGGTCAAACTCGATCTCGGGGATAATAATCGACTCAGCCCCGCCGGCCAAACCGGCCGCAAGCGCGATACACCCGGCATCGCGTCCCATTACCTCGACCACGAAGGTACGTTCATGTGAGGTCGCCGTATCCCTGATCTTGTTAATGGCATCCACGACGGTGTTACAGGCCGTGTCAAATCCAATGCAGTGGTCAGTACAGGGGATATCGTTGTCAATGGTCCCCGGCACCCCCACCGTCTTGATCCCACGTGCGCTGAGCGCCTGTGCGCCGCGAAATGAACCATCCCCACCGATGATAACTAGACCCTCGATCTCGTGCTCATGGATAACCTTGATCGCCTGCTCTTGGCCTTCGGGCGTCTTGAATTGCTCACAACGCGCCGTCTTAAGGGCTGTGCCACCACGGTGGATGATATCCGCAACAGAACCTAAGTTCATCTCGATGACCTCACCGCGAAGCAGGCCTGCATAGCCGTGTTGGATACCCATTACCTCGAGACCGTGAAAAAGCCCCTTCCTAACAACCGCGCGGACAGCCGCGTTCATGCCTGGCGCATCACCGCCACTGGTGAGGACAGCTATTCTCCTCATTTCCCCTTCCCTCCCCAAACACGGGCTGCCACAGTAGAAACAGCTTGTCAAAATACCGATCGCCAAAGGCTATCGCAGTACCGTACTCAGGATCTCGTGCGCCTCAGTTGCCTCGGACTTCGGGACAAGGATCTCTATCTGACAACGGCCCTTTTCCTCACTGATATTAACCGAACGCAGCTGAACCATTAGCCCCTCATTCTCGAGCGCAAGCTTAATGGCGTCAGCCAGCGTCTTGTTCGGGGCGATATAGATCACTGCCCACATCGCCAATCCTCCTCGTGGGGGCAGATCAGGGTACAGATCTCCCTGACCGTACAACCCTTGATATGCCCAAACCAGAAATGCGGGAAATGTCCATCGTTGCTGGGACAGGCACTCTTCCCTAGTCTTTCGCTGGTACGACAATCAAATCCTCTCAACATGGACAACGATTTCGAGCGTTCTTGTGTTCAGCGGATCACTGAGACACGATGGGCCAGGCGGGCTGCAGCCGCAGCAGCAATACCTGCCACTAGGTCATCGAGAAACGTGTTGATCCCTCCTGAACTCGAGTCAAGCTCCCCAAGTATCCCTGGCTTAAGTTTGTCCAGATAACCGAAGTTGGTCAGCCCAATCGACCCGTAGACATTCGTGATGCCCAAGGCGAGGATCTCATCAACGCCGTAGAGCCCCTCATCCTCGGCAACAATTCTCTGCAGGGGCTCAGGTAGTCGCTCATCCTCTGCCATGAGGTCAAGGGCAATCCCGGTCATCAACGCATGCTGAACTTCACGCTTGTCCAACACTCGCAGGACACTCTCATGACACTCTGCCAGCGTTAGGCCAGGGAGATAACGCTCCTGAAGTAGATAGACGATCTCACCGATCTGATGTGTAGTGACACCACGATCTTGCAGCATGGCGATGACCAATGACTGTGACATAGACTCCCTCCCTCGCTCGGCAGGCATCAACAGAACGTAAGTCCATGATTATGACTCACGTCTCTCTTGCCTACGGTATTCCAGTCTATGAGCGAGGCAGAGGTTTTGTGACCACCGCATGTTGCCCAAGGAGCGAACGCAGATCAGAAAATAAGATAGGGCTAGGGGTTGCCCAGTGGGTCTTGGGGGCCATCCGTCGCTGATTTCTGTCGGTTAGCTCTATGAAGACCGGTGTCGCCCCGTGATGAGCTAGAAGAAGCTCTTTGATCGGGTCCAGGAGGTGACTCTGATTGCTTCGGACCTGGATGTAGATCGCCGCGATGCTATCGCCCTCACTCGTGGGGGAGCTCTTTAGGGGTTGTGGTGCGATCTCATCCGAGCGAGGCTGCAAGGATGGGGCCAGGACCGAGATCTCATCGGCCAAGAGCTTGTAGGTTCCATCATCCTCAACATCGACTGTACCTCTGATCAGGACCGCCTGGTCAGGCTGGAGCAAAGACCGGCAGCGATCGAACACCTTGGGGAATACCACAACCTCGACAGATCCTCCGAGGTCTTCAATGCGTACAAAGGCCATCTCTTGTCCCTTGCGGGTCGTAATCCGACGAAGGTCAAGGATCATCCCGCCCGCCTGTATCCTCTTATGGTGGTACTGGCCTAGCGAGACGATGGGCGTGAAGACTCCGCTTTGCAGGGTGGACCGATACTCCTCCAATGGGTGTCCAGAGAGATAAAGGCCCAATACATCTTTCTCCATGGCCAGTCGCTCCCTTAAGGGGAGTTCTGGAATGGCAGGTAGGACGAGCGCAGGGGACTGGGCGGAAGCCTGCGGCGACAGCTCAAACAGATTCAGTTGCCCTTCATCGCGCAGCCGCTGCTCGGTCTGACCCATCTCTATCGCTCTGTCGAGCACGGCTAGGTGCTGAGCACGCCGCCCCAAGGCGTCGAAGGCACCGGCAGCGATCAGTGCTTCCAGTACTTTGCGATTAATCTGATGGAGGTCCACTCTGGCGCAGAACTCCATAAGGGAGGCAAACGCTCCCCCCCGGGCGCGAGCCCCAAGAATGGCAGCCACGTGACCCGCTCCCACATTCTTAAGCGCACCCAGTCCAACCCGGATCGAACCGGCGTGAACCGAGAAGGTCATCTGACTGATGTTGATGTCGGGGGGCAAGACCGCTATCTGCATTCGGCGGCACTCTTCGATATAGGTGCTGACCCGGTCATTGGACGATATGACGCTGGTTAATAGGGCAGCCATGTATTGGATCGGGTAATTCACCTTGAAGTAGGCGGTCTGGTAAGCCACCAAGCCATAGGCAGCAGAGTGCGACTTATTGAAACCGTAGGATGAGAATGGTGTGATCTGTTCAAAGACCTGCTCCGCGATGGCCCGTTCGACTCCCCGCTGCTCGGCACCATCGAGAAACGCCACCTTCTGCGCCGCCAGGATGTCCGCCTTCTTTTTCCCCATGGCGCGTCGCAGAATATCAGCTTGTCCGAGAGAGAACCCCGCCAATTGGTTAACGATCTGGAGCACCTGCTCCTGATATACCAGCACACCATAGGTCGATTCCAGTATTGGTTGCAGACGTGGATGCAGATAGGTGACGGCTCGTCGCTTATGCTTGGCGGCAATGAAGTCTGGGATATGCTCCATAGGGCCGGGGCGATACAGCGCGTTGGCAGCGATAATATCCTCAATGCAGCTGGGTTTCAGTTCCCTGAGCACATTTCTCATGCCACTGCTCTCCAACTGAAAGACGCCGTCTGTATCTCCCTCGGAGAGCATGGCATAGACATTGGCATCATCAAGGGGAAGGGTATCGAGAGCAATCCACTTGCCTGTAGACTGTTTCACCAGTTCCTGGACATCGCGCAACAACGTTAGTGTGCGGAGACCAAGGAAATCCATTTTGAGGAGACCTAAGTCTTCTAGGTTGGTCATGGGAAACTGAGTGACGACTAACCCATCGTTCATGCGCTGGATCGGAACGTGCTGGGTCAGTGGATCCTTGGTAATGACGACTCCTGCGGCATGTACTGATGCGTGCCGTGGCAGCCCTTCAAGCGCCTTAGCAGTGTCCAAAAGCTTGCGTACGCCTTCGTCGGACTGATACTGCTCGATTAGTTCTTTGGACGTGGCAAGGGCTCGCTCGATGGTTATGTCGGGTTCAAAGGGGATCAGCTTGGCGATACGATCCACTTCACCATATGGCATGTTCAGCGCACGCCCAACGTCCCTGACCGCAGCCCTGGCGGCCATGGTGCCAAAGGTGATGATCTGGGCAACACGCTCGCTGCCATATTTCTTGAAGACGTAGTCAATGACCTCGCCACGGCGTTCGAAACAGAAATCGATATCAATATCAGGCATGGTCACACGCTCGACATTGAGAAAGCGCTCAAAGATCAGACCATAGCGGATCGGGTCCACCTCGGTAATCCCGAGACAATACGCGACTAAGCTGCCCGTACCTGAACCTCGTCCGGGGCCAACGTATATGCCGCTACTTTTTGCATAGTGAACAAAGTCCCAAACGATCAGGAAGTATCCTGGGTACCCCATCTTCTCGATCACGCCAAGTTCATACTCGAGACGCTCAGTGAGTTCGGGCGTCACCTTAGCGTAACGCCGTGCCATCCCCTCATGACAGAGTTGACGTAAAAACGAGCTAACCGTCTGCCCCTCCGGTGCTCTGTACTCAGGCAGTTGTAGATCGCCAAAGGCAAACTCCGCCTGGCAACGGTCAGCAATGGCGAGAGTATTGGCAAGGGCTTCAGGACAGTAATGGAAGAGCGCTGCCATCTCCTCGGGGCTCTTAAGGTAGAACTGGTCATTGGCGAACTTCATCCGCGTGGGGTCATCCACGTGGGTAGCTGTCTGGATGCATAACAGGATATCATGCGCTTCCGCGTCACACTGATGTACGTAGTGGCTGTCATTGCTCGCCACAAGCCCGATGCCTGTTTCTCGGCTCAGTTGCAATAGCCCCTGCAGCGCCTGCTTCTCCTCGATTAGGCCGTGGTCCTGAATCTCGAGGTAGAAGTTGTCGGCGCCAAATAGGTCTCGGTAGTCGAGCGCCAGCTGCTTCGCCTGGTCGTAGCGGCCACTTAGTAGCAGTTGCGGGATCTCTCCGCCAATACACGCTGAGAGCGCGATTAGCCCCTGGTGATGCTGTTTCAGGAGCTCACGGTCGACGCGCGGCTTGTAGTAATAGCCCTCAGTGAATCCACGCGAAACCAATTGCATCAGATTCT
>CAYOCI010000106.1:7833-10713 GCA_964402415.1 uncultured Clostridia bacterium | reverse complement strand
TGACGCCTCGGATGCGGTCTTCGTGCTCAAGACCTATCCTCATATCGACTCCGAAGAGACCGGGGCTATCGCCGCGCAGTGCATGGTCGATACTCTGGATGGGCGCGTGAAGCCCACCCAGGCGCTCGTCAAACCAGGAATCATCTCGGCCAGCATCTATCAGGCCTCGGACTATCACCCGATGAAGCTGATCTATGACCGCTGCCGCGAATGGGAGAGCCACGACCGCGTCTACTCTGTCTCTGCCGCTCCAGGCTTTGCCTACGCCGATGTGCCCGATGTGGGAATGTCGATCATTGCCGTGACCAACGATGATCCGGCACTGGCTGAGCGGATCGCCCAGGACGTAAGCGATCTTGCCTGGTCGCTAAAAGAGGCCTTCGCCCGTCCCCTGCCCAAGCCCCGTGAGGGTGTCGCCCAGGTGATGGAACTGGTGGCCAAGGGCGAACGTCCCGTGGTGATCGCCGACGGCGCTGACCGTACCGGCGATAGCACCCACATGCTTCGTGAGCTACTGACTCAAGGAGCGAAGAACTTCGCCATCCCAGGTATCGCTGATCCAAAGGTCGCAACTCATCTCGAGCGAAACCATAAGGTTGGAGACAAGGTGACCGTCTCCATCGGCGGCTGGGCCAGCGAGCACTCTGGCGAACCTGTTGAGGTTACTGGGGTCATAGCCTATATGGGACGTCCCAGCTATGTCCTGGTCGGGCCCATGGGCAAAGGGCGCAGGGTCCAAGATCGCGTAGTGGTGGCACTGACTCTCGGAGAAAACCGCCACGTAGTGATCTCCGAGAAGATGCGCGGTTCCAATGACAGCGCTGGCCTCACCTCAGTGGGGATCGATATCGAGACCCTGGACATCATCGTGCTGAAGGATCGTGTCCACCATCGCGCTTTCTGGGACACCGTTGCTAAGGTGGACTTCCCTGTGGATGCACCCGGGATCGGCGCTGCCGATCTCTCGACCCTACACTACGATAACATCCCAAAGGATATCTATCCCTTGGGCGATAAGTGGCGGCGGTAGTTCGGCAGAGAAGGCCGTAGGACCTAGGCTCAGCCTTTCGCGATTTGCCCATATCACTATCGGCGAGACATGGCTGCGCCGCTACACACGGGATGCGGTGTCTCACTGTAGCAACGCAGCCATGCTGCGCCTTGCGTTCCCCAATCGGGCAATTTCAGTCACCTGATCAGGCCGTCTGTACCATGTGACGACCGATCTCCCCTTATACGGAGATAGATAGAACTGACTAAGAAGCCGACAACGCCCCCTCCAATCACCGATCTCGAAACGAATCGGAAGCGGGAGCCCTTGCTCCCGCTTCTACTCCTTCACTATGTCAAAACCCCTTACAACTCAGCGCCTAGCCGCTCGATCAGCATTCGCATATCCGCTGGTAGCGGAGCTTCCATCTCCAGCAGTCTCTTCTCCACAGGATGCATGAAGCAGAGACGACTGGCGTGCAGCGCCTGCCGAGGGATAAGTGGCGAGGGTTGCCCATAGAGCTCATCGCCCAGAAGCGGATGTCCGACATGGGCAAAGTGCACTCTGATCTGATGGGTCCTGCCGGTGATCAACTGGGCCTCCACCATGGACGCAGCAGGGAAGCGCTGTAGCGCTCGCCAAAGGGTGCGTGATGGCTTGCCATCGTCTGAGATCATCCGCGCCCGCGAACCATTACCCACCCGGGCAATGGGGGCATCGATCACCCCGTCATCGGCAGACAGCATCCCGCAGACCACCGCCGTATAGTACTTCTGCCACTGATCCCTCTCGCTCTGCTGAATCAAAGCTTCCTGGGCATAGGAGTGCTTGGCGATCACGACGATACCAGAAGTGTCGCGGTCGAGACGATTCACCGGGCGGAAGATGTGGTCCTCCCCCCACTGCCGCCAGTGATGGATCACACCGTTGGCCAAGGTTCCATCGGCGACTCCCTTGGTAGGGTGGACCACTAGGCCAGCAGGCTTGTTGACGACCAGCAGCCACTCATCCTCGAAGATGACCTCAAACGGTATCTCTTGCGGCTCTAGCGACTGTTCACGCTCTTCTTCCAGCACAACCCTTAAGAGATCGCCTGCGGCCAATCGATACCAGAGCGGGCGGGGTTCGCCATTGACCGTAACCTCGCCGCTGCGTTTGATCCTCTTGATCAGCTCACGAGAGAAGCCATGGGTACGGCGAAGATACGTGTCGATGCTGGTACCGTCATTTTCGGATGAGATACGATAGACGAAGCTGTGCATGGCTCTCCCCTTTCCTTCATCCCTTACCAATGCGCCGCCGCAGGCAGGACAGCCCGATGCCTACCTGATCCGCGCCACAGGTGAGGCCAGACAGAAGCAATACGTTCGCCTCGGTCATGCCATAATTCGCCATACCTGGTATCATTGACACTGAAGCCATTCGTCGGGCATACGACGAACCCGTAGCCTCTCGCGCATACTCAGCCACAACAATATCTCGAACCAAGGAACCATGACCTCAGTAAGCTGAGGTATGAAGTTCGCCCAAGTGAAGTGTATCTGACTGGGCGTTGTAACAGGAGTGAGTATGACACTTTCAGAACCCTTTGAGACGAACCGGATGCGATTTCGCCTGCTGGCCATGGACGACCTGTCTTCAGTCCATCGGCAGTTCTCCGACCCAGAGATGTGTCGATACTTTAGCGAACCTCCGTGCAGCCTGGATGAGGCCAAAGGCATCATTGAGCATTACCAGGACCCTGATGGCAAGGGATACCTGCGCTACGGTATGTTCGAAAAGACAACCGGTGGTTTCATCGGCACCTGTGGCTACCACTACTGGGATAGAGAGCGGAGACAGGTGGAGATCGGGTACGATATCTGGAAGGATCACTGGCGCCAAGGCTA
>CAYOCI010000106.1:0-7823 GCA_964402415.1 uncultured Clostridia bacterium | reverse complement strand
TGATTAGTCTTTGCTTTGAGCGGCTCCGGGTGGACTTGGTCTATGTGCTGGTGAATCCGGACAACGCTGCCTCCGTAGCTAGTGTTAGGAGATTCGGGTTTGCACCATGCACCCCCTGCCGAGAACCGGATACTCATTCACAGCTCTGTATGAAGCTAACCCGCTCAGAATGGATGACGCGGCCGTGTCAGACTTAAGGGATGAAGGGGGGTTACCATGAAGATCACATTCTTAGGCACCTCGGCGGCAACGTCGTGCCCACTACCATTTTGCCATTGCAGTATCTGCAGGCAAGCCAGGGCGATCGGCGGCCACGACCTACGTAAGCGGTCATCGTTGTTGATCAATGATGACCTGTTGATCGACCTGGGGCCTGATCTCATGTCGTCATCTTTTATGCACGGTGTGACACTGACTGGCGTCCGCTACTGGCTGCAAACCCACGCGCACTCCGACCACTTTGACCTGACCCACTTGATCACGCGCATCCCAGAGTATGGAGTGGAGGACGTTCCGCCGCTTCACTTATATGCGTCTGAGAAGTGCATGGAGCGTATGTCAGCTATGCTCGTCTCAGAGTCGAGCGGAACCAACCTTTTCGCGGCGAAAGGGCGGGAACGGCTGAACCTCCAAATCCACCCGATCGAGCATGGGCAAGTCATGACTGCTGGCAGATATGAGGTCACTGCCTTCGCCTCCAACCATGATCCTGACGCCGGCTCACTGCTCTATGCCATCCAGGATGGCTATCATTCTATCTTTTACGGGGTGGATACCCCTGTTCTGTCCGAAGATGTGTGGGTGAAGATTCGCCGGACAGAAATGCAGTTTGACCTGGTCATCCTTGACCATACCTATGGGCCCAATCTTGGCGGGGTCGACCATCTCAATGCCAATCAATTCATCGAGCATGTCGAAAGATTGCGCGCTGAGGACCTCCTGAAGAAGGGCGGGCGTGTCCTCGCTACCCACATATCGCACGAGGGCAATCTGAATCACTCCGAGTTTGTGGCATATGGTCGTCGATACGGCTATGAGATCGCCTATGACGGCTTGATGATAGCGCTGTAGATTACTCAGCGGTGAAATAGAGGAAGAGCCCGTCCGCGGACGGGCTCTTAGATTCCGCTCAACTGCTCAAAAGCATTGGAGATAAAGACGAGATACTGTTCGCGCATCTTGCGCTCCGCTTCTTTCTCCAATCCCCACCCCGAGATGGCCGTCGCTGACCGCAATCCCCTATATAAATCCCAATACGGCAGGTCGCTAAGATCAGAAGATGTCAGTGATCGGTAGTACTCCGTATACTGCTCCATGGCCTCTGCCCCGCATGCCCAGAAGATCTCTAGACGGCTGCTGGCGAGGTCAGATAGTGGATCCCCCAGTGCCGCGTCTTCCCAGTCGATGATCCCGACTAGCTCACCATTTCTCCAGAGGACATTTCCTGGCCAATAATCACCGTGCAGTAGCGCGGGCGCATTGGGATGAGGTAGGGGCCAGGCTGACTGCAGGATAGCTCGGATACGCCCTTCGTTTAGCGACTCGTCAGGTTCTGTGGGCCGGTTCGCTATCCATCCAGCGATACGCTTGTCCTCGTTGGGGAGGAAGATCAGGCCGGATGCATCCAGGCCATGTATCCTGACGAGCTGCTCGGCGAACTGACGGGTAAACAGCGTCGGTTCTCGGGGCGCAAGGTCAGTCGCCCCTTCGATGTACTCGACCACGATGCATGGCGTCGGAAAGAACTCAC
The DNA here is from genome assembly GCA_964402415.1 of uncultured Clostridia bacterium. GTDB lineage: Bacteria > Bacillota > JAAYKD01 > JAAYKD01 > CAYOCI01 > CAYOCI01. Next base: position 6,073 of record CAYOCI010000106.1, on the reverse strand, counting down.
CGGACTCGTCTGCATGATATGGTCGAGGCACGGGCAGGCCGGCTAAATGCAATCTCTGAAGAAGCCTAAATTCATCGGCCGCGATCTTAGGGTTGCGCCCGAGGTCATTAGGGCCATGTTGGCGCACGGTCATCTTCTGTGTCCGACCATCGCCGTGTAGGATCTCGAGCGCTGTCACTTGAGCAGAGATGCCGCCGTTCAGCGGCCAAGCGCGTATGAGCTCAGCATCAGGGTAGACATGATGAACGAGGCGTCGGAACGCGTCTAGAGTAGCAGGTCCGGTCGGGCGCAAGGCAAGCGCCTCGATTACCGCCACACCGCTCTGGCTTCAGAGACGGTGTAGAGTGACCCACAGACCAAAACCATCTCCCCGATCTCGGCCTGGCTGATGGCGCTACGGACTGCGTCAGGTACCGCTGGCACCAACTCCACATCATACCCTTTCCCCTGCAGCACTGCCGCCAGTTCGTCGACATTGGCAGCGCGCTTATATTCGGGCTGAGTGAGGATGACCTTCTTGGCCAGCGGAGCCATGTGCAGCAGCATGGGGGCATAGTCTTTGTCACCCAGGATCCCCATCACCAGGATACGCTTGTGATCAGGGAAAAACTCCTCCACCGCCTTACGCAGGGCGAGGATGCCGTGCATGTTGTGGGCACCGTCGAGGATCACCAAGGGATCCTGCTGCATGATCTCGAGTCGTCCCGCCCACCGGGTGGCTGCTAAGCCCTCGAGGATGGCCTGCTCACTGATGGTATGGCCCTGCTGACGCAGTGCGCAGATAGCTGCAATGGCGACGGCGGCGTTGTCGATCTGGTGCGCCCCCAAGAGCTGGATCTTGACGTCATCAAGATGGAGCCCTGGTCCGTCGAAGCTGAAGTGTTGGCCTCCAATATCAAACGATAGCCTGTGCGCGCGGAAATCACGATCGATCTCCCAGAGCTGCGCGCCCTCATCTTGGCAGCGCTGGCGGAAGACCTCCAGCACCTCGGGCTGACGATCGCCGGTGGCGACCCGTCCTCCCTGTTTGATGATACCAGCCTTCTCACCGGCGATCAGTGGCAACGTATCGCCTAGGATCTGCGTGTGTTCCAGGGCGATATTGGTGATCACGCCTGCCGCGGGAGTGGGGATAATGTTGGTGGCATCCAGACGCCCCCCTAAGCCCACCTCCCATGAGACAAAGTCAGCGCGCTCCTCGGCAAAGAAAAGGATAGCGAGAGCCGTAATCACCTCGAACACGGTTGGATACCCAAGCTCGGTCTGACTGACCTCTTCCACCAGGGGGCGGATGCGCCCGACCAGCCTGATCAATTGATCACCGCTGATATCTTTTCCATTGACGACGATACGGTTGGTGAAAGCGTCAAGATAGGGTGAGGTATACATCCCGACTCGATACCCTTGCGCTTCTAGGATGGATGCCACCATGGCGGTAGTGGAACCTTTGCCATTGGTGCCGGCGATATGAACGAAACGGAGGGAGCGTTCAGGATGGCCTAGCCGTGCCATGAGCCACTCCATGCGGGCCAGTCCCATTTTCGAGCCAAACTGCTGAAAGCCAAGGATCCAATCAAGTGCTTCCTGATAGGTCATGGTGTACATCTCCTTGTATAGCTTGTACCACCTAGTAGAAGTGAAAGTCGGGGCGCAAAGAGCCCCGACAAACTAGGCCATCCCTACAGTTTGTGGATGGTGGGCATCAAAATACGTTCTTCATGCTAGTCTTCGTATCCTGCCATGAGCTCAACCGTCTACAGAGACTATTTCACGGACGCTCTAGGGTTGATCTAGTTTTAGCCACCTCACATATTCGTCTCGATGCAAAGGGTCGGCAGTATCGCGCGTTCGCCGATGACCCAGTTCCGGCGCACAAGGCGCATAATGGCTGAACTGCGTTAACCAGACCCCAGTTCCGCCACTGAGCGAGGCCAGGCGGATCCCATAGCCCATGCTCGTGGCGACAGGAATGACACCCTGGACGGTAAAGATCTCTTCACTGGTGACCGGCGGTTGACAGACCGCACGCATTCTTTGCAGGTCATAGAGTGCGTTGCCAACACAGCGGGCGGGCGCGGTTAGCTCGAAGGAGAGCATCGGTTCCAGAAGGGTGGTCCCCGCCGCTGCGAGCGCATCCATCACCGCCATGGGGATGACAGGCGCGAAGCAGGAACTAGGCATGATCACCGAGATGCATCGGGCATCCGTGAGTGACAGCCTGCAGTCAGTCACCTCCCAGCCATGCAGACCCTGGTTGAGGGTCTCCAGGGCCGCGGTCCGCACCTCGTTCTGGTAACGCAGATAGAGCCAGTCGGTGGAAACGAGGGTCTCATAGACCACCCCGCTGCCCAGCGGCAGCGGCTCCACCCGGAAGGTCGCACACGCATACCATGGTGAGAAGAACATTTCGATGTTGCCTTCACCTGACCGCACTGGCTGCTCACGATAGATGACACTGGGCTGCGAGAAGCGAGCGACAAGTCCAAACCGCTCCAAAAGCACGCTCTGCAACACTTCTTGATGAATCTCACCCATGATGTTTAGGGTGAACTCGCGGGTTCTGGTCTGGTAGCGAAAATCCAGCGCAGGATCCTCATCGCAGAGTTCCATGAGCGCATCCCGGAGCGGAGTGAGATCAGATCCGCTCTGTGCAGCCACTGTGACCGAGATGGCGCGCTGGGCTAGGATCGACGTTTGCCTGCGTGGCTCGCCCAACCACTCGCCTGGATGACCACCATCCACACCAAGTAGCACCCCGATCTCACCGGCACAGAGACTAGTGGCAGGAAAGTAACCGCCCTGCCTCAGCTTCATCAGACGCTGCGGCTTCTCGCTGCCGGACGAGAGCTGCAACAGCGTCTTGCAGTCGACGGCTCCGCTGAAGAGGCGGACATGAACACGTCTCCCCTTGTGGCGGCTGATCTTGTAGATGATGGCCGACAAGGGAGCCCCAGGATCTCCCTGTGGGGGTGGCAGAAGATCCACGATAGCGTCCAGAACCCCCCACACCCCTATACCACGCAAAGCCGCACCGAAGAGCACCGGAATGATCTTGGCTGAGTAGGAGGCTTTGGTCAGCGATGCCTCGATATCCGCATCATTGGTAAGGTTGGATAGCTCTCTCTCGAGCAGATCATCGTCGAGGGTGGTCAGCCGATCGATAATGGCGGCGCGCATGACAGGATCATCATGCCAGCCGACAACTGAAGCAGTCCGACCACCTGCATCAACCGCCCTCTGCAGCGGTAAAGCGTCTTTGGTCAGCTCACTTAGTTGCTCTAGGACCTTTTCTGGGGATGCTCCCATCCGGTCGAGTTTGTTGACGAAGATCACGGTCGGTATCCCCATGGACTGCAGCGTTCGAAGTAGAACCGTCGTCCGCGCTTGGACCCCTTCTGCCGCCGACAGCACCAGCACAGCCCCATCCAGAGCAAGCAGAGCGTTCTCTACCTCTGGCGAAAAGTCGACATGACCAGGGGTGTCAATGAGATGGATGGTGACCCCCCTATACATCATTGCGGCTGCCTGAGATGCCACTGAGATACCGCGTTGACGTTCGATGGTCATGGAGTCGGTGTAGGTGTTGCCATCATCGACCCGTCCAGGAGCGCGCAGGGCACCCCCAGCATACAACAGCTGCTCCGTCAGAGTCGTTTTGCCCGCGTCGACGTGGGCAAGGATACCGACATTCCTGATATTTGACATGGTGATCCTTTCTGTAAGACGGACAGGCATGGAAAAACCCGCAGTCAAGACTGCGGGTCATTTCTGCTATAGGATGGCCTATAGATACATAACCTGCGCCCGGCTCTACTGCCAAATATGGGAGCAGCAAAGCAAGGCCTGGTAAATCAGGGCTGTTCTGAGGCCAATGAACCTGCTGGCTCCCTATTCTGTTGCCTCTGCCTGTCGTCCTGTCATAGGGGATCACCCTTCATACGTTGATCTACCAGTTATTATAGGATTGGCAAAATACGGTGTCAAGGCGGTCTTGCCCTGCGCCGTTCATTTTCTGCGAAGCAGAACCATGTCGATAAATAAACAATGGTTCAGTATTGACAGTCAGCAGGAGCAGGCATAAGATAAAATTGTCAAAAATGAACGGAGGTTTAGCTATGCAGGTTCAGAAAGACGAGATAAGGAGCAAGATTCTGGACGCAGCCCTGGACGAGTTCCTGGTCGCAGGCTATTCCCAATCATCGATGCGCAATATTGCCGCTCAGGCCGGGATTACGGTAGGCAACATCTACTCGTATTTCTCGGGAAAGGAGGATCTCTTTGAAAACGTGGTCGCCAGTGTGGTCGAGCAGTTGCGCAACTTGGTCTTGATGACGGTTCCGGGCGATGACCCAGTATCCTCTTCGAGCATAGCTGAGATGACTCATGCCATAAACGAGGTATTTCTGAACAACCGCAACCAGTTTCTGGTCTTGATGTATGGTAGTACTGGCTCTCGCTACGAGAACCTTAAAGAGAGTCTGATCGAGCTTGCTCAGCGTCGTCTTCAAGATGAACTGCTTAGGATGATGCCGAGCGGAAGTCTTGATCCGCTGCTGAGCAATTCGGTGGCGGTGGCTATCATCGAAGGCATCCTCAACATCTTTAGGAAGTGTGGCAATGACGGCGAGCGCCGCGAGCGTTTGCTGTCGAGGTTCCTGACAGTGATCGTCGGTGACCTATATCGGCGGTTGTAGGAGGCAGTAGTGCATGAGAAGAGTGACCGAAGCAATCATTAGTCACCGCTACGCGGTTTTGGCCGTCTCCGTTGTCCTGGTGGTCATCAGTCTATTGATGATGACGAGCGTGGAGATCAACTACGATCTCGCCGCCTATCTCCCCGAAGGCTCCATGACCAAACAGGCGATTGCCGTCATGGAAGATGAATTTGGTTATCCCGGCATGGCCGACGTCATGGTGGATGGCTTGAGCATCTCCGCGGCGCTGCAACTCAAGAGTCAGATAGCGACGATCCCTGGGGTGAAGAGTGTGCTCTGGCTTGATGACGTGACTGACGCCACAGTTCCAGAGAGCGCGATTCCCCTCTCGACCAAGGATGGCTTCTACCGCGACGGGGCAGCGCTGTTTAGGGTCGAGTTCGTTGGCAACGACTACAGCCTGAGTACTGGTACCGCCATCGAGGAAATACGAACGCTGGTCGGTGACAGTGCCAGCATCTCTGGCACCGCCGAGGACTCGCGCCAGATGCGGGCTGCCCTACGTAGCGAGATCTCACTGGTCATCCTGGTGGTAGTGCCTCTATGTGTGGTCATCCTGATGCTCGCATCATCGACCTGGATCGAACCCCTCATCTATCTGACCGTCATCGGTGTTTCGGTGGCGATTAACATGGGGACCAACGCCTTTTACGGCCAGATCTCCTTCATTACCCACTCCATGGCAGGGGTCCTTCAGCTGGCCATCTCCATGGATTACTCACTCTTCCTCTTCCATCGCTATATCGAAGAACGCGACGCCGGTGTCGACGTCGTAGAGGCAATCCAGAAAGCTGTGGTAGCCTCATTATCATCGATCGCGGCCAGTGCCCTCACCACCATCGCTGGCTTCCTAGCATTGGTCTTCATGCAATATCGTATTGGCGCCGATATCGGACTAGTGTTGGCCAAGGGCATCGTCCTGAGCTTTCTGAGCGTGATCTTGCTCATGCCAGCTCTGATCTTTGTTCTCCAGAAACCGATCGAGCGGACGCGCCATCGAGTGTTTTTGCCCTCTTTTGGGCGTCTGGGTGAGCTAGTGATCAGGTGGCGATATGTGATCATCCCACTGGTGATCATGCTTTCTGTCCCGGCTTACCTGGCGCAGGCGAACAATAGCTTTCTCTACGGCGATACCTCGGGTAGTGCGCAGCAAGGAGCTGCCTACCAACAACGGGCAAAGATCCAGGAACGGTTCGGGGTCTACAATCCTGTCATGCTATTGGTCCCCAATGGCAGCATTGCGACTGAGATTGCTCTGGTCAACGATCTGAAGCAACAGCAGCACGTCAAGGATGTGCAGGCGCTAGTCAGCATCGCAGACCCTCAGATCCCGCGCGAACTGCTTCCAGTAGCGGTCA
>CAYOCI010000105.1:0-10979 GCA_964402415.1 uncultured Clostridia bacterium | reverse complement strand
AGAGCAGAAAACTGAAGGAGATGGCAGAAAGAGACGGACTCACTGGGCTGTATAATCGTGCCTACACCGAACTGCTCCTGGAGAGGATCTTTGCTGAGGCTAGGCATGAGGCGCGAGCGTTATCTGTGGTCATGATCGACGTTGATCGGTTTAAATCCGTTAACGATCGCCTAGGTCATAAAGGAGGGGATGAAGTGCTGAGAAAAGTCGCCTGCGCGATCACCTCACAGACCCGGAAGTCAGATATCATCGGTCGCTACGGTGGTGATGAGTTCTTGGTCGTCCTGCCACGAACGACACAGACTGAGGCGCACTGCCTCGCCGAACGGGTTCGAGGGACCGTGCATTCAACACAATTCCATGATACTGACCTGAGAGTCACAGTCAGCTTAGGGGTCTGCGGTTTGGCAAGCCACCGCAGTCCAGATGCGATGGTGGAGCAGGCTGACATGAACATGTATCTGTCCAAGTCCCGAGGTGGAAATTCGACGACCTACTCCATGTAGCCGCGTGCATATTAGGTTCTTAGTCGCGAATGAACCCTGTGGTGTATCTCTACCCGTTGGGACTAGCTGACAAGGGGGGACCGCAGAATGCTCGCCATGGAATGCACCGATTATCGAACTCCTATCGAGAGTGCGCCCAAGATGATCTGGATCTCCGACAAGAGCGGAAGGTGCTGCCTCTGTAACCAAACATGGCTTAACTACACGGGTCGCAGTCTGCGCGATGAGCTGGGTGACGGCTGGATCGATGGCGTTCACCCTGATGACCGCGAGCGGTCTCTTGCGACCTTCCTTGGCTCAATCGGGGAACGGCGACAATTTGTGATGGAGTATCGACTTCGGCGCCATGATGGCCAATTTCGATGGATCAAGCACGAGGCGATACCGTTACACCGCGATGGGCGTTTCATAGGCTACCTGGGTAGTTGCCATGATCTGGCCGAGGGGAGCCTAGTGGCGGATCAGGAGCGTCAAGCACGTTTGGACCTGGCGGGTCAGATGGCGATTAGCGTCGGACACGAGATTAGGAACCCGATGACAACCGTTCGTGGGTACCTTCAGTATTATTCTGGCAGGGAGGAGTTCCGCGATTATAAGGAGCAGTTTGAGCTAATGATTAGCGAGTTGGATCACGCCAACGCCATCATCACCAGGCTCATCTCTCTGGCCAAGACCAAACGCTGCGAGAAAAGGCTGGCCGACATCAATACCCTGCTGGAAGCGATTCGTCCGACCATCGAGTCCGATGCTCTACGCTTGGGCGTAATCGTGGAGTTCTCCTTACGAGATGTTCCCATGCTGCTGATCGATGAGGATGAGCTTCGACAGTTGGTACTCAATCTGGTTCACAACGGGTTTGACGCCATGCCACCAGGAGGGCGACTCCGGATTGGCACCGCAAGCAAGGGGCCCGTCACCACCTTAACGGTCAGCGACGAGGGGACGGGTATCCCACCTGATGTACTAGCTCGGATCGGAACCCCATTTATCAGTACTAGGGAAAATAGGGCAGGGTTGGGGCTGGCGATATGTTACAGAGTCGCCAGTCGACACAGCGCTACGATTGGCGTTCAGACAGGGCCATCTGGAACAGAGTTCTCCATATGCTTTCCCAACCCATGACGAGCCAGACGCGCCGAACCCGGGATGCATCCTTAAAGCGACTGGATCAGCACTCTCACGCATGCATAGAAGCAGCCAGGGGCTTTATGCCCCTGGCTGCTTCTATGCTCCCATTGCCCGGTAATGGTTGATACCATCGGCAATTGATGGGGCAATCGCCTCAATGAGTTCTACAACCTCAAGAGGGTATTTGCCTTTGGCCGTGTCTGCCAAGTGAACGGCGCCGATGACTTGATCGCCAGAGAGGATGGGGATAACGGCCACGCTGGAGAAGCCCTGCTCAATGCACTTGCCCCGAAACCTCTCAAGCGCGTGTGGCGGCAGATCAGCGGCCCAGTTGATCAGGTCGTTGCGGTAAAATGACTGAGCGGGGCTGAGAGCATCCAGATCCTGAGGTTCCCATTGACGCGTCAGTACTCGGATGCATGCGCACTGGTCGCACCGTATCGAGAGAAAGTTCTCCGCTTCCCAGAAGGCCTGTGAGAAGCCCACAAACCCCTCATACGGGATATGACCATCTTCGCTGAGGATCCTAACACCTACACACTGGCTATCAGTCCAATTGCGGAGGTAGCGCACAACAAGGTCCAAATACGCTTCCTTGGAGCTCCTTTCAGCCTGAATCCCTCGCAGCGCATCTGCCATCGGAGATCCATAGGGAGTATGGTCAGATCGAACGGAACTCATCGGCTTCACTCCCGTCCATTCAAAAGAAGAGGTGGGAAGATAGCCACCTCTTTGGCATTATATCATAGAATCGAAATCTTGTGGTAATTATACGGCGAACCAGCTTGAAAGCGCCTAAGGCCAACAACCTATGGTAGGGTAACAGCGCAGTGTGACCTATCCGTTCTTCGATCAGCAGCTGGGTGGGCCGCGCAAAATCTCTCGCACATCGCATCGATGGGCGGGCTTGTCTCATGATCTGTCACATGAGACAAGCAACACGGCTGGCATGAGAAAAGCAGGCTCCAATTTCGCCAAAGTTCGACAGTCATCGACGCTATACAGAGCCTGATTCGCTCACGTTCGCATGGCATGAAAGTTGCATTTTCTTCGCCTTGATAAACGACGTTTAGGGAGGCAAGGCATTGGTTGGGTCAGCTGACATGATCGACGACGATAGAGCCCTAGAGCGCGAACTGGCAAGCTTGCGGAGCGAACTCCAGCGCCGTGATGCCCTGCACCACCGACTGATAGTGAGTGATAGCCTTGCGCTATTGGTGGTCGATCCACCCTCTCAGAAGGTCATCGTGGCCAGCCCGAAAGCAGCGGCATTCTATGGATGTAGCTCGGGCGAACTGGCTGGGAGACGGCTTGGAGAGCTAATCGATATCCAGTGGGGGTCGAGCATCGCCCACCCACTTTGCATGGAGACTACTGGAATCCATGTTCACCACCACCATCTCGGTAAGCGAGAAAGACACAGAATACATATCTCGACCTGGCCGTGTTGGCATAACGGCGCTGAAGCGACAGTTATCCTGATGGGCAACGCTGCCAGTCGGACGCATCCACAGGAGAGCGATGCTCGCGAGCGCAAGTTCCAAGATCTGTTTAACACCTCAGCAGATATCCTCTTCATCTTGGAGGTCACTGCGGATGGGCTACCGCTTCGAGTTGCCGAGGCCAATGATCTGGCCTGCCAGCGGCTTGGCTACCACCGAGATGAGCTTTTGTGCATGGACTATCGCAGGCTGCATCGCCTCGTCAACCTGCAGGCCTTTCGCCGGGCGATGCCCCAATGGCTTTCTGCTGGTCACGCCACCTTTGAGACTAGTCTTGAGGCAAAAAACGGTGCGACGATTCATGTAGAAGTCAAGGGGAGTCACCACGCTTTTGGCGACGCGAAAGCCGCGCTGTGTATCATGCGCGATATATCTGAGCGCAGAAAGTCCGAAATCGCTCTTCGGAGGAGTGAAGAACGCTACCGACTAATCCCCGAGCACTCACCTAATGGAGTGATCTTTCACTCCAGTGGTATCGTCAGATATGCCAGTCCCAGGGCGCTTCGTCTGCTGCGGGTGGAAGATACCACGTCGTTCGCAAGCCTCACTGTGATTAACTCAACCCACTCCAACTCACGTGCTCCCTTTCGCGACTTCTTGAGGGCGCTGGAGAAACTCGATACGATTGCACCGTTCGAGGTCGACATCGCCCGACCGGACGAATCCATCATCACCATTGAGGCGGCAGGTGCGGCATTCACGCTCGAAGGACAGCGAACCATGCAACTCGTCTTCCGCGATATCAGCGAGCGCAGAGGAGAGTTATCCCATGCTATCATGCGGCAGATATCGCGTTCGGCAAAGGCGGGACGCCGATTGCCAGACAAGCTTGTGACCGAGATGGTATATCTGCCAGCTCAGCAGATGAGTGGCGACCTGCTATTTCTAGAGTGTCTGGATGATCAGCGCGTCGTTGGTCTGATCGGCGATGGGTCTGGTAAGGGGATAGCCGCAGCGCTAAATGCATCCGCCCTGCGGGTTGCCTTCCAGGACAACCTCGCGACCTGCTCGGAACCTATGGACATGCTGCGTCACCTCAATGCACTAGCCATTGACCATTTTGGAGACGACTACGTGGCCGCATGCTGTTTCTGCGTCAACCTCGCAAAGAGCGAGATGACCGTCTCCAGCGCAGGTGTCCACAACTTCTACCACGATAACCAGACTACCGGCCTGGTACAGCGATCGATTGCGGGTTCTTCATTGGGGATGTTCGCAGACAGCGAGTTCGATCAGACGGTTGTCAGCATTGCCCCCGGGGATCGCATCTGGTTCTTCACCGATGGGCTAGACTCCTACCTTAGTGACCGTGACTTTGCTGCCCAGATGGCGTCGCTGCCGTCGCTGAAAGAGCAGAGACAGCGTCTCGTCAACACGTTGATAGGTCGGCGGCTAGACGATGACTGCACGTGGTTGGGGATAGAGATCCGATAGGTAGGTGATGTCGATATCAAGACGGAGAAGACGTATTTCCTACTCCACGGGACCAGTAGCTTTCATCATGCAGTGGACCATATCCAGGCGCGGTGCAGTTGTGAGCTTGATCGTTTGCACGCAGCCATTTTCACCATGGAGGCGCTCACCAATGCGTTCGTACATGGGAACTCGCGTGATAGCGGCAAACCAATCCTGCTGACAGCCTGCACTAGGGGCCAATACCTTGAGATAGAGGTGGCTGACTGCGGGGAAGGCATCGAGGAGCACGAGCTCCGTGACGAGACGATCCCGGATCCCCTGCAAGAGAGCGGCAGAGGTCTTTTCCTGATCAGGCACTACGCGGATGATGTCTCATTTGTGGGCAATACCGTGACCATCCGGAAGAGGCTATGCAACATTGAGTGAGAATGGTGGTAGGTATGAAAAGCATAATCACTAAAAAAGACAAGGGTGTGCTCATCAAACTCCCGCAACGGTTCGTTCTCGCCGAGGCAGAGGAATTGCGCGAGTACTGCCTCTCGTTGTTGGGTAACGATGGAGAGACTCAGTTCGACATTAACTTTGCTGACTGTGAGTTCATTGATAGCTCTGGCCTTGGAGCGCTAGTTTCAGTCTATAAGCAGTGCCTTGGCCATGGCGTTCCGATCGTCCTTTCATCGATGGACAATGGACAGGTGCGGGAGATATTTCGATTGACTAAGCTTGATCGCATCTTTCCCGTCGTCCAAGAGGCTGGCTGCCGGTGATTAGCGATGGCCAACCCCTGCGCTACGAACGATCGCGTCGCTCGAATGGTCGCCTGCTACATGAAGAGAGCAGAGGGCAAGGGTATGTTCGACCTGCCCCGCAGTTCGCGGCGGAGCCCTGGCGCGTCGAACGGGCGCTGATGAACTGGTTAGCATCGCACGGTAAGAGAGGTGGGCGTTAGAATGCCAGAAACGGAGCAGAGTGCCAATCGTGACTGGGGGATTCCTCAAGACGGCGATCGGACCTTTGAGCGTCATGTACGGGCGATTTTCGATGGGTCATCCATAGGCATGAGCCTGGCTGACGCCCAGGGTCGAATCCTCGAGTGCAACCCGGCCGCATCCAAGATACTTGGATACAGTAGGGATGAGCTAAGGAGCATGACATTTGCTGATGTAACTCATCCCGAAGACCGCGGACCTGACCTTGATCTGTACCAGGAGCTATTGCGCGGCAACAGCGATCACTATCAGGTGGAGAAGCGATACATCACGAAAGATGGTCGAGTGATCTGGGCGCGGGTGTCCGCGGCTCTCGTCGGTGGGTTGGGCGGCGCCCCTGCCACCATTAGGATGATTGAGAATATCAACGACGAGCGGACTGCTCGACAGGTCTTGCAGCAGTATGAGCAGATCATGGAGAATATTCGCGATATCATCCTGGTAATTGATGGGCACGGAGAGATTATCGAGGCTAACCAGGCGGCGGTCGCGGCCTACGGGTACAGTCACGAGCAGCTGCTCACCATGACCATCGAGCAGCTTAGGCACCCATCGAGCCTGCATGAGCTACAGTCCCAACTCTTCAGGGCGAGGGAAGGGACACTCTTTGAGACCATCCACCAGCATCGAGATGGCCGCATGATCCCTGTGGAGGTAAGCTCGAAGTGGACAACCATCGGGGAACGAGGGGTCTATCTAAGCGTGATCCGCGATGTGAGTGAACGTAAGCGTGCGGAGGCTGAGATCAAGTCTCTCAACCAGTATGATAAGTTGACCGGCTTCTACAACCGCACCTACTTTGAGGAACTTATGAGGTACTACGATCGGGATGCGATGTTGCCGATCAGCCTGATCATTGGCGACGTCAACGGGCTGAAGCAGATTAACAGCGCTCTAGGCGATGGTTGCGGCGATCAGGTCCTGACCATGGCTGCGGAGGCGGTCCGTGCAGCGTGTGGCGACGATGTACTGGCGTCGCGATGGGGAGACGATGAGTATGCCGTTCTCCTGGTCAACACAGAAGAGAGCGAGGCGTTGCGCCTCTGTGAGCAGATCCAACGGGCATGTACCCAGGTAGGTCGAGGATCGGTGATTCCCAATCTTGCGCTCGGGAGTGCCACCAAACAGCGTTCGGACGAGAGCTTACAGGAGCTGTGCCAAACTGCTGAGGAACGGATGTACAGGAACAAGTTTCTCGACCAGGAGAGCCCGCGAAGCTACTTCATCTCTTCGCTCACGCGCACGCTACGTGAAAGAAACCTCGAGACAGAGGAGCATGCTCAGCGTCTGGAGCAGCTGGCTGTTCGCTTGGGGAATGCCATGGGGCTATCCACAGATAAGCTCGATGAACTGAGGCTTCTGGCGGCCTTACATGATATTGGCAAGGTTGGTATCCCCGACGATATTCTGCTGAAAGCAGGTCCCTTGACCCCAACGGAATGGAAGACCATGAAGACGCATTCTGAGATCGGTTACCGCATCGCCGAGTTGACGCCGGATCTGGTACCAATTGCTCGGGCAATCCTTACCCACCATGAACGCTGGAATGGAAAGGGCTATCCGTTAGGGCTAGAGGAAGAGGAGATCCCTCTCATCGCGCGGATCATCAGCATTGTCGATACCTATGACGTCATGACCCACGACCGACCGTACAAGCTGGCGGTAAGCCATAATGAGGCCATGCTGGAGATAGCGCGATCTGCCGGCAGCCAGTTTGACCCCCGTCTGGTGGAGGAGTTCTTCAGGATGTTCAATGAAGATCTCCATGACATAGCAGCAGGAAGAATAGGCTGATCAGAGGTCCATAGCAACACTAGGCAACAGCCGGAGGTAGCCGTGAGAGGGGGGCTAGAGCGGTGCACGATAAAGATCATCTAGCTGCAATCCGTGCCATTGCCCGGGGTCATGGTGGCGAGTGCCTGTCGCCGACCTACCATTCCACGCAGACGAAGATGCGTCTCCGCTGCGCCGAAGGGCATGAATGGGAGGCTACGCCTGCGTCAATCAAAACAGGCCGATGGTGTCGTGAGTGCGCCCTGGCCCGCATGCGTGGCAAGCCAAGGAAAAAGAGACAACCGTCACGCCCTGCAAGCGAGCGTCATGGGAAGCCCACGAGCGAGGATCTAGCGGTCTATCGACGTCACTTGCGCGAACTTCTAGGATGGAGTATCGGCGAGGAGAGGTACGGTGGAGCAGTCAGTGTATATCTCGATGAGACAGATCGTACTATGGGGCGGTAGTCAGCCGAGTTGTGCGGGCTTACCCCGAAGAACCCCTTGAACCCTGGACATGACAAACACCTGAAAGGATGAAGCAAATGCGCACTCTTACATCTCGCCTCACCCTGTTCTTCTCGCTGCTGATCGTCGTCTCCATGGCCATTCTTGGGGTCACCAATTACTACTTTGCCTCGCAAGCGCTGCGCGATGCCATCGAGAGCGATGCCATCCGCTTGGCGGACGGTTCTGCCGACCGAATCAACGAGTGGCTGCTGGCCAGGCAGAGCGAGATGCAGGTCCTTGCCAATGGTCCTGTCATTCGTTCCATGGACTGGAACCTAGCTGGTGGGTTCATCACCGCCGTGGGCAATGGCAACCCGGACTTTGCCTTGGTCTGGCTGGCCAAGCCTGACGGCAGTATGAATGGCAGCAATGGCCAGAGTTCCAACTTAGCTGATCGCGACTACTTTCAGCAGGTGATCAAGACCAATGCTCCAGTGATCAGTGACCCGGTGCTCTCAAAGACCACCGGCAAATGGATTACCGCAGTGGCGGTTCCAGTAAAGGGCCCCGATGGGCGACTGGTGGGGGTGGTGGGAGCTTCAGTAAACTTGGATCGGGTCGACCAGATCTTGGCTGAGACCAAAATCGGAGCCGGTTACGCCTTCCTGATGCAAAAAGGTGGCATGATGGTCAGCCATCCGGATCGTACGCAGGTGATGAACCCTGACCACAACTACCTGAAAACAGCAAATGACGAGCTTCGCCGTGTGGCTGAGCGTATGGTTGCAGGTGAGGCTGGACAGGGCTCATATACCCATGAAGGGGTCGAGAAGAGTTCCTTTTTTGCCCCAGTTTCGTCCACCGGCTGGTCGTTGGCGGTCACCACCAACGAGAGGGACGTCATGGCGCCGCTAAGCGCGCTAACGAAAACCTCACTGGTGCTGGGGGCAGGTATGGCTCTAGTCGCTGCGGCGATTGCCTGGCTCATCAGCCGCTCCATCGCACGACCGATTCGGCAGATCGCGGCCATTAGCCTGCAGGTGGCTGAGGGCGATCTCCGCCAGCGCATGCAGTACAGTGGCAGTGATGAGGTCGCAGAACTGACTACGAACTTCAATCGCATGGCCGAGCAGTTGACAGCCACGGTAGGTGGTCTCGAGAGCACATCACGCGAGATCAACAGCGCTTCGCTGCTGTTGGCAAAGGCGTCTCAAGAGGCCAGTGAGGGGAGTAGCCAAGTCGCAGCTACTGTGCAGCAACTCGCTGCGGGCAGCGGTGATAGTGCTGAGCAGACTCAGCGCGGCGCTGATCTCCTGAATCAGCTTTCCGAAGCCATCGAACAGGTGACTCGTACCAGCCAAGCAGCCGCTGAATCCGCCGAGAGTGCCCGGGAAGCGGTCCGTCGGGGCGGCGAAGCCATGAGAGTGCAGAGGCAGAAGATCGACGAGAACTCGCAAGCATCCCAAGCGGTCTCAGCGGCGATGAACCAGGTGGCTGCCCAATCACAACAGGTGACCGCCATCGTCGATCTGATCCGCACCGTCGCTGCGCAGACCAACCTACTGGCGCTCAATGCTGCCATTGAGGCCGCTCGTGCCGGGGAGGCAGGGCGCGGATTCACCGTGGTTGCGGAAGAGGTACGTCGCCTTGCAGAACAGTCTAATCGCGAAGCAGAGAACATCAGCGCCATCGTCAGCGAGATGAACAGTGCCATCGGTGGTGCGCTTCAGCAGTTGACGGTCGCAGCCAAGACCGTGGATGAGCAGACCCAGGCTAGCCGCCGGACCGACGAGGCCTTCGTCGCCGTTCGCGGCGCCATTGAGCAAATTGTGGTTCAGATACAGGAAGAGGCTGCGCTGGCGGAGGAGATGGCCGCTTCCTCTGATGAGGTGGTACACGCCATTCAGACGTTGGCAGCCCATTCGGAAGAGGCTGCTGCCGGTATTCAGCAGGTGTCTGCTACCACACAGCAGCAGGCGTCTACGGCTGATCGACTCAACGACCTGGCACAGCAACTGGAGCACCAGGCCCAAGGGTTGTCCCGGGAGATGCAGAAGTTCAGGATCTAGACTAGAAGGAGCGAGCCCCAAAGCTGGAAGCCTTGGGGCTACGAAATGGCCTTGGAAAGCTGCTTTTCATTATGTCGTCATTGCTTACCCCGCGAATGCATGCCACACCTCTTCCTCGGGGGGGTGAGCCTGGGATGCATTGCACCGGAGCGAGACGTAGCGATTAAGGTCTCGCGGTTTGGTAGCTGTGCCATGGCAACGTAGCTTTCACACGCACTACAAGGGCCAGCAGTCAATGCAAGTGCAAATAGAGTTCATCCGCACCATATAGGCACACTGAGGCCGGGGCCTTTGCTGGCTAACCGGAGTCAGTGTGCCTATATGTTTAACGTCAGCTTGAGACCTAGGTTCAACATAGTCATATCAAGTTCGCTAAGGTCAACTCACTCATCTGCCCAACATTCGTTTCACGACTCCACTGATCTGAGCGGTGGTCAGCGGTATCCTTACACCGAAAACAACAGATAGCAGTACTATCGTCCCTATGGTCAACAGAGTGCAGACCATGAAGATCTCTCGAACCTGACTTTTCTTCCGCAGTGGCGTTATTTCCATGACCCCTACTATGAGTACACCGACAACTATCATCGGTATCATACTATACCTGAACGTCACTTTTTTCCGCCTTTTTTTGAGGTAGTCTTCGGATCATCGCAATTACCAGGGTCATCAATGGAAGCATTAGCTCAAATGGAAGCGAGTAAATAGGCCAAATCTCACTGGCGAACTCGAAGCTCTGACTGACGCTGCTGAAGTTGATCGTCTGCAGCGCAATTACTACAACAGCGACTGGATACATCAGATGGCGATATGAACGCATGTGAAAGACTTCTGTTAAGGTCAGGGTAGTTCCATATAAGAGAACCGCAATTTTCACGAATCCCATTATAAGGAAACTGATAACCACTAGAACTTCCATCCTAGTAATGATTTTGCCTATGCTGATCATTCGTACAGCCTCGAACGACGGATAGGAATACATGAATTCTGTTGCTCCTAGAACGGCGGTATTGCGGAGTGACAGGAGTATTAAGACCAGTCCTGACAACGTAATGGCTGATAGCGTACTGCGAGTCGCGCCTCTACCTGTCACAAACGGGAGCAGTGGTATAAAACTGACTGTCTCAGCCAGAGGAAATGTTGCGGC
>CAYOCI010000104.1:10390-11158 GCA_964402415.1 uncultured Clostridia bacterium | reverse complement strand
CCACGCCACTCCACGGGCGGGTAAACCTCGCCGCTCAGCTGCGTGGTTTACCCGCCCTACACGAAGGCCATCGGTTATCACATTGCTTAACGGGCATACAGCAGGGGCGTCTGTAGGGCGGGTTTGTTTCAGTTAGTCAATAGACTACTAGGGGGTATCCCTTCATGATCACTAACGATACATTGACAGTCATCAAACAACGCCGAAGCGTCAGGAGCTACCGAGACGAGCAGATCAAACCGGAAGAATTGGAGGCGATCCTTGAAGCCGGGCTCTATGCTCCCAACGCTGGCGACCAGGCGTGGCACTTCACCGTTGTCCAGAACAGGGACCTACTTCGCAGATTAGATCTTGCCGCCAAGGATGGCGCTCGTCAACTGAGCATCGAGCATCTGCTATTTTTGGCGAATGATGAGCAGTTTGATTGTCTCTATGGCGCGCCGACGCTGATCATCGTCTCTGGCGATCACAGTTCCCCTGTACCGCTTGATGCAGACTGCGCGGCGGCCACAGAGAACATGCTCATCGCGGCAGAGACCCTCGGTATCGGATCATGCTGGATCTTCTTCGTCCAGCTGGCATTCGTCTCAACGCAAGGCGACGAGCTGCGTGAGGAACTGAAGATGCCCGAGGGGCATAAGCCTTACACATCGGCCGTCTTTGGCTATAAGCGTGACGAGGTGGTCGAAGTACCGGCCAGGAAGCCTAACCTTATCACGGTGATCAGGTAGCCTAGACTCAAATAGAAGCAGGGGGCTGCCGATTGGC
>CAYOCI010000104.1:0-10380 GCA_964402415.1 uncultured Clostridia bacterium | reverse complement strand
GCTTGTTCCATAGCCATATTACTGCTGCGCCGACTCCACCTTCTTCACCAGCTCCAGGGTCTTGATATCGTGGGCGGTGAGGTAGCGGTTGGAGATGATGTAGAGCGTATCGCCGATGCGGATGATGCGGCGGATCTCGGCGTCGGCCCCATGCCAGTACTGGCCCATCTTGAGGTAGGTCTCAGTATCTAGGTGCGTGAACTTGCCGACTTGGTCAAAGCCACTCTCCAGGCTGACATCGTAGAGCACCGCACCTTGGAAGGTAAAGGAGCCGTACTGGGTCGGCTCGGCGGCAGGCTTGGTTTCGTTGAGCGCAAAGCCCAGCAGCCCGTTCTCGTAGTAGAGCGCCTTATGGTTCTGCAGGACCTCAGCTGAACTGCCGCGAGCACCGATGACGGTGCTAAACTTCTCGATTGGGTTACTGACATCGCGGACATCGAAGATGGCTAGCTTGATTCCTTTCTCGATGGCGAAGGGGCGACCGAGGCTCTTGCCCGAAGCGTCCTTGCGGTCGATGACATCAGTATCGCGGCCGATCCCGAGTAGGTGATTCTCATCCAGGGGATGGAGGTAGTTGCTGAAGCCAGGGATCTTCAGAGCCCCGAGGATCTTAGGATCTGCCGGTTTGCTTAGATCAAGGACGAAGAGGGGGTCGACCAGCTCAAAGGTGACGAGATAGCCCTTGTCACCCATGAAGCGGGCGGAGTAGATCCGCTCGTTGGGTGCGATCCCTTCGACCTTGCCCACGGTCTTCATCTCAGTGTCAAGGACGTAGACGTTGTTGTTCAGCTGCCCGTTCTCCTTGGAGTGGGAGGTGGTGGCGATACGCAGATGGCCTTGGTATTCATCCATGGAGAACTGGTTGAGGATATTGCCTGGGACAGCGCCTTTGGCCTTGAACTCCACGTCCACCTTGTCGACGGCGAAGCGGTAGACGGCGGTCTCGCCTTGCCCCTTGGGGATGGAGATGTAGAGGTTCTGCTCGGACATGTAGACGTTGTTGCCTGCACCGAGGAAGGCCTCGGTGACAGAGCCCTGATCGATGGCATTAAGGTCAAAGGCGGCGATCAGCAGGTAACTGGAGTAGGTACCACCCGGGAAATACTGCACCTTATCCATGCCGATGGGGGCGAACTCCTCGCTGATGGCGGTATCACGCATCTGCGCAGGCAGGGGACGGACGGGGTAGAGGTGTTGATTCGAGAGTAGGTAGATATGGTTGCCGACTTTGCGTGAGGTGAGGAGATCTCCTTCCAGTTCCACCTCACGCACCAGCTTAGGTTCGGCGGCGTTCTCGATATTGTAGACGATGGCCTTGACCGTGGGGTTGCCGCCCCAGTAGGGAGCGGCGATCATCTTTTGGGGCATGACGGCTGGCTCATTGATCCCGCGTTTGGTGATCTGCTCGGGCATATTCTGATAGAGCTTCATGTTGTTGGAGCGGCCGATAACCACCATCTGCTTGCCGTCAACGTAGAGGTCCTGGGGGTAGAAGTCCTGATCAGTAAACGAGATGGTTGCGAGCTGCTTCATATCTGCCACCGGGTAGGCACGGGTGATGCTCACCTGACGATTGCGCACCTGGTAGATGAACTGACCGTCGGTCTTGACAATGTCGGCCTCATCCACTCCTTGCACCTGGACATTGGTGGTGGAGTAGTCGGAGCTGCCGCTGGCGGTATTCTGCAGCGTGTCCATAGGCGCGTTGGCCTTGGATTCGATGGTGGCTTCGGCTGCCGGGGGCACCGGAGCGGCGGTTGGGACCGGAGCAGAGGTAGTAGCTCCACCGAACAGCGCCTCGCCCTTATACACGAGCCTCTGTTCGTACATCCGCGTATTGAGCAACTTCTCCAGGTTGGTCAGACTGCCGACCACGGGCAGCTCGTTGCCCAAGCTGCCGATATAGGCGGTGGCGGTGCGGGCGTCCCAGCCTACTTGCAGGCCCAGGGCGCTCAGTTCGCGCACCGGCAGGTAGACCATGCCTTCGTAGACGATCGGTGCCACCGTCGGGGTGATCAGCTCGTCGTTGATCACTAGGTGGGCGGTCTCATATTCCTTATAGGGTAGGGGAGCACTCGGGGCAGCCGTCTCCCCAACAAGCGAGTTGATATAGAGCGTTTTCGTGTCGGTCTCCCAGTGCACTGCCAGACCCAGCGGTCCCTCGATCGCCTTGATCGGGACATAGGTCCGCGCGTCGAAGAGCACAGGTCCCGGGGCCCCCTCAATGCGCTGGCCGTAGACGACGAGATTGGCTGCGCGGTCACCGAAGCCCATGGCGAACACCCCTCGGTCAACCGCGGTCATCACCACCGCAAAGACCAGGATGCACATAAAGACCACCGTGGCACGCCATTTTCCCAAACCCAAGCGCTGCATAGGTTCCTCTCCCTTCATGAATGACTGATATCCTCAAGTGCGCATACCTGTTACCGTCATCTTCTAGTGATTTAGACGGGGGAATGGCGTGCGGCGTTCCCAGGTTTGTCTGGTATCGTAAAATGTTGGCTCTGAGGTCTTAGATTCGAGTTAACGCCAAATCCCACCCAAGGCAGGGAATTGGCCCTAAGCATTCGAATAATGCATACATTGCACACTAATGGACCTATCGCAATTTTGCGTTTGCGAGTGGTGATCTCCTTCCTATTCCAATCGCAGACTGAAGTTACGAAGTCCGAACGGGGGTCATCACCTTGGAGAAGAAAGATCAGTCTTTCTCCACCGTCATCGTTACCGACGTCGGCAGCACCACCACCAAGGCGCTGTTACTGGAGAGCAAAGGTGATGGGTGGAAGCTGACAGGACGCGGGGAGGCACCGACTACGGTGGAGGCTCCCTATGAGAACGTGACAGTGGGAGTAGTCCGCTCCATTCGCTATCTGGAACAGGCGGTGGGGAAGAAGCTCCTGGAGAGCGTTGGCGAACGCCATCGCGTCATGACCGATGCTTATCTGTCGACCAGCAGCGCTGGTGGCGGACTGCAGATGGTCGTCTGCGGTAATGTCGGTCGAATTACCGCTGAGAGCGCCCAGCGCGCGGCCCTAGGCGGCGGGGCGGTGCTGCTCGATGTCTTTACCGCCGATGACAACCGTTCACTCTTTGGCCGCATGGAGCGGTTGCGCACCCTGCGTCCAGACATGATCCTGCTCTCGGGCGGCATGGAAGGCGCGGATACCATCAACTTCGTGGTGGAGATGTGCGATTTCATCCGCGCGGCCAACCCGCGGGCGAAGTTTGGCTACCAATATCGACTGCCGATCATCTATGCTGGCAACAGCGGCGCCGCTCCCTCGATCGAGGACCTCTTGGGCGACCGCTTTGATGTCAGTATCGTACCGAACCTACGGCCCAATATCCAAACCGAGAACCTCGAGCCGACCCGCGAGATGATTCACGAACTATTCATCGACCACGTGATGGCCCATGCGCCTGGCTATCCGAAGCTCAAGGAGATGGTCTCGGGTGAGCTGATGCCCACGCCGGTGGCGGTGGGTGAGGTTCTACAGCTCTATGCCCAAGAGGATAAGGCTAACCTGCTCTGCGTGGATATCGGTGGTGCCACCACCGACGTCTTCTCAGTCATGCAGGGGCAGTACCACCGCACGGTCAGCGCCAACTACGGCATGAGCTACAGCTCGGGCAATGTCTTGGCCCTGGCAACGGTGGAGCGGGTCGCACAATGGCTGCCAATGGAGATCGGGCTGGAAGAGATCTGCCACCGTGTGGGAAACAAGATGATCTATCCGACCACCATCCCGGCGACCTTTGCCGATCTGATGGTCGAGCAGGCGCTGGCCACCGAGGCCCTGCGTCTCTCGCTGATCGACCACCGCGCTCTGGCCAAGGTGCGCAAGCGCAGCGATTCGCTAACCACCAGGGAAGAAGACCTGATCCAGATGAGCAAGATCGATCTGATCATCGGTAGCGGTGGCGTGCTATCGCACGCTCCGTTACGTGGCCAGGCGGCGATGATGCTGATCGACGCCTTTGAGCCCGAAGGGGTGACCCGCCTAGCGGTGGACTCAGTCTTCATGCTGCCGCATCTCGGCATCCTGGCGCAGTATGATCAGCAGGCTGCGCTGCAACTCTTGACCGAGGAGTGCCTAGTGCCGCTCGGTACCTGCATCGCTCCCACGGGCAAGATCAACCCTGGTTCCAACGGTCTCAAGGTCAGCGGGCGGACCGATACTGGGCGGGCCATCGAGACTTCGGTCGCCATGGGCGATCTGCAGGTCATCCCGCTGGCGGTCAACGAAACCGCTGAGCTAATGCTGAACCCGTCACTGCCGCTGAATGTCGGCGCTGGTCCAGGCATCTCCATGACCTGCAAGGTCGCCGGTGGGGCCAGCGGCATCATCCTCGACCTACGTGGACGGCCGCTCAAGGTCAGTGAGCTGCCTGATCGCGCAGCCTGCATGCAGAAATGGCTGCAGCGCCTCGGCGCTTGGCCCGAGGCCGCCGTGACAGGCGAGGGGGTGGCACGATGAAGCAAGTGATCAAGAAGCTACGTAAGCTCCCCACCCAAGGGGGCATCCAGGTTGCTCTAGGCGATCGGGTCAGCCCTGATACGGCGGTGGGCAAGCTGGACTATATCCCCGGTCAGCTTTACCGGGTCAACGTCGCTCACGAGCTGGGCCTGCCGCCCAGTGAGATGCCAGCTTATATGAGCAAGGAACCTGGCGAATGGATCGAGGCGGGCGAGGTGCTTGCCGCCAGTGATGAGTTCTTTATCCCGCGGCAAGCGATCAGCCCCAAGGCTGGCTATGTGGGTCTAGTCTCGCGCTTGTTGGGCAATGTCTTCATCCGTGAGCCACTTCCTGCAGGCCCAAAAGAGCCGGTGGTGATTCGCGCCGAGGAGGCCGGCTTAAGCCTAGTGCAGTTCGCCACCAATATCGCGGTCGATGAGGGCAAGGTGGTGGAGAAGGGGAGACTGCTGGCCCACGGGGGCTTTGGCTCCAAGAAGCAGATCCTCTCGCCCGTCTTCGGCAAGGTCTCCAGCATCGTGTTCAATGAAGGGACGATCACCATCAAGCCGCTCTTTCACCCCACCGAGATCTATGCCCACATCCAGGGCGTTGTGACGGCCATCGAGCCCGGCGAGAGCGTCGAGATCTCCACCTACGGGCACCTGATCCAAGGTGTGGTTGGCTTTGGTGGTGAGCAGGTAGGACACTTGCAGATGGTTAGCGGGGGGAGGGTGAGCGACCTAACAGTCAATGATCTGCCCGAGGCGGTAGGGGGGAAGGTCCTGGTGCACCGTGGCGGTATCGCTCTGGAGACCCTGAACCGCTTGGCGGAGCTGGGCACAGTCGGTCTGGTTTTAGGGTCGGCCAGCTTCAACGTGCTAAAGGAGTTTCTGAAAGTGGATCCGCTGCAGACCACCGGCGCCAGCGCCGACACGCCCTTTACCATTATCCTGATCAATGGCTTTGGCAATCTGCCTATGGCGGACGAAGTGTATGCCGAACTTGCCGAGATGGATGGACAGGTCGCCTCCATTGATGGCAGCACGCAACTGCGTGCTGGCGTAGTCCGTCCCGAAGTGGTGGTGGCGCTGCCCGGCGCTACTGATCTGTCTGCGGCCCCGGAAGAGATTGTCGACACGCTGGCGGCGGGAGCACGCGTGATGGTGGTCCGTGAGCCAGGCTTCGGTGTGGTCGGCCAAGTCCGCTCGGTCTCCCATACCCCGCAGCCGGTGGGTAGCGGTGCGCTGGCGGCTACTGCGGTAATAGTCGATGAGGTGACCGGTCGTGAATGGCTGGTCCCGCAGACCAATGCTAAGGTGCTGAGGGGGGTGGCAGAGTGACCGATAAGCTGGCAGCTCTGCTGCAGGAAGATAGTCGACAGATCGCCAATGCCTGGCAGGGACCGCTGACGGACCTAGCCAAGCGGTGGCAAGGTCGCATCGTAGAGTGGGAGCGGGTCTTTCCAGGACTGGTCGGTTTCGTCGGCATCCATTGCCTGCTCTGGCCCCAGTGGCAGCGAGCGGTGGCGAAGAAGCTAGGGGCGAGCGAACCCGCACTGGCCTATCGTCCGCATGAAGGCGACGACAGCCAGCCCACCTGGCAGTTTTACTACCGAGCGGTAGCTCCCAAGGTGGCTTGGGCAGCTATACGGGCACCGGGCCTGACCCCGCTTGCCAAGGTACGAGCGGCCATGGAACACCGCGACTCCATGCGGACACTGGCGACCCTGGACTCCAAAGGACAGGTGGTCGCCACCGGGCAGGCGAGCGACGAACTCTTCCCCCTGATCGGACATGGAATCAAGGGGGAGGGAACTCTTGGTCTGCCGATCTGTGACTGCGAGCAGATCGCCGAGAGTCTACCAGACTGGCAGGCAAGCGTCGCACCGCTTGCACCGCTGATGGCGGCTGCCGTGGAGCGGCTGCACCACTGGTGGCGTGAACAGGGCGGCGCGGATAACTGGCGCGAGACGCCCGATCTCGCCTATGCGCTCCTCGCCTGGCAAATATGGCAGGAACTGGCCGACCTGAGCTGCTTCCAGTCCTGTCAGGCAGAGAAGAAGTCCTTCTTCTCGAAGCTCTTTGGCCCCCGCACACAAACCCCATTTACCGGGGTCCTGGTGCTACGTGGTGATCACTTGGGGTTGTGGAGGAAGATCAACCCACAGCCCGCGGCCCGTAGCCCGCAGTAATGGAGGTTGCCGGGCACTCAAACTCGAATAGGAGCGCAGCATGGCTGCGCGGCTACACAGGGAACCGAAACCCAAAGTGTAGCAGCGCATCCATGCTGCGCCCTTCGTTTGGCCGTCTTGTTGCATGGGAAGCCTACCCAGCGGCACAGACTACCATTGGAGTAAGCTGATGAGAGTGGCGGTGAGAGCGGTGGAAGTGCGTCGCAATCAATGGCTATTGCCAGTGTTGGTGGTCGTGATCCTGTCTCTCGTGGTAGGGTTCTATCAGATGAACCGGACCACCCTCTCTCGCGATGCCGCTTATGACCTCGCCCAACGTTCAGTCATGCTACCGCCAGACTATCGCATTGGTCACGCGGGGCTGATCCAGCGCTACACGTTTAATCCCTATCGACATCCAACCTATCTGGTCCACGTCGTTGCCATGCGCGGAGCTCAGAACCCCATCGGATTTGATGTGGTGATCGATGCCAAGGTGGGGCAGGTACTGAGCATCAGGCCTGTGAACGCGAGAACACGGGGACCGTAATGAGTCACCAAGGCACCAAGCTACCAAGGCACCAGCGAGGACGGAGGAGTCCACAAGAACACGAGTCCGCGAGTCCATAAGTGGAAGACAAAGGCACTATAAGATACACAAAATCTGCCGTCTCCCTTGCGCTACACGTGCGGTGATGATATAATATTAGCCATTAACAGACGATGATGGGGAAGAGTAGATCAAACCCGCCTTGGCAGAGAGGGAGATCCACCGGCTGAGAGGTCTCCTAAGGAACGGTTGATCGAAGGTCGCCCTGGAGTCGCTGGGTCGAGCGCGATGCGTTAGGCTCCAGCCGGGTTACGCCCGTTAGAGCGTAGACGAGGTGCGTGTTCTCTTATCAGAACACGAACTAAGGTGGTACCGCGAAAAGATGCCTTTTCGTCCTTAGCATGGGACGAATAGGCATTTATTAGTTTGTCCCGACTTCTGGAGTCACCGCATACCGGTTCTACAACCCATCTACTGCCAGACATCAAAACCCTTTGTCCTATCTTGGGCTGATGGCTGATGGCTGCAGGCGCGGCGAAGCCGCAGAAGGAGTGATCTACGATGACCGAACGGCCCAATATCCCCACCGTCTACGATCCCAAACAGGTCGAGAAGAAGTGGTATGAGTACTGGATGGAGAACGATCTGTTCAAGGCCCGTGGCGAGCAGGACAAAGACCCCTTTACCATTGTGATCCCCCCACCGAACGTCACCGGGCAGCTACACATGGGGCATGCCCTGGACAACACGCTCCAGGATATCATCATTCGTCTGAAGCGGATGCAGGGCTATGATGCTCTCTGGCTCCCTGGCACCGACCATGCCGGTATCGCTACCCAGGTCAAGGTCGAAGAGGAGCTGATGAAGTCCGAGAAGCTCTCTAAGTATGACCTCGGCCGCGAGAAATTCGTCGAGCGCGTCTGGGACTGGAAGCATCGGTATGGCGACCGGATCATCAGCCAGCTGAAGTCCTTGGGCGCCTCCTGCGACTGGTCACGTGAGCGCTTTACTCTCGATGAGGGATGCTCCAAGGCGGTCCGCGAGGTCTTTGTCCGCTACTACGAGAAGGGCCTGATCTACCGCGGGACCTATATCGTCAACTGGTGTCCGCACTGCAACACCGTGCTCTCCGATATCGAGGTCGAGCACGAGGATGCCGCTGGCAAGCTGTATTACTTCCGTTACCCGCAGACCGATGGCAATGGCTACGTCACCATCGCCACCACCCGTCCCGAGACGATGCTCGGAGATGTGGCGGTGGCCGTCAACCCGGAGGACGCCCGCTACGCGCACCTGATAGGCAAGACCCTGATGCTGCCGATCGTCAATCGTGAGATCCCGATTATCGCCGACAGCTATGTCGATCCTGCCTTTGGGACCGGCTGTGTTAAGATCACCCCGGCCCACGACCCCAATGACTTCGAGATGGGACTGCGTCACAAGCTGGAGCAGGTCGTCGTCATGAACAAAGACGGCACCATGAATGAGAATGCGGGCAAGTATCAGGGGATGGATCGCTACGACTGCCGAAAGGCGCTGGTCAAAGAGATGGAGAGCCTCGGCCTGCTCGACAAGATCCAAGATCACCAGCATGCCGTCGGTCAGTGCTACCGTTGTGGTACCGTGGTTGAGCCGCTCGTCTCCGCTCAATGGTTTGTCAAAATGGAACCACTGGCCAAACCCGCCCTCGAAGCGGCCCAACGTGGGGATCTGGAGTTTGTCCCCGAGCGCTTCACCAAGACCTATACGAACTGGCTGGAGAAGATCCGCGACTGGTGCATCTCCCGTCAGCTCTGGTGGGGGCACCGCATCCCCGCTTGGTACTGCCCCAATGGTCATACCGTCGTTAGCAAGGACGATCCGACAAGTTGCCCGCACTGCGGGTCGACCGAGCTCACCCAAGAATCCGATGTGCTGGATACCTGGTTCAGCTCGGCACTCTGGCCGTTCTCCACTCTCGGTTGGCCCGAGCAGACGGCCGATCTCAAACGCTACTTCCCAACCAGTGTCCTGGTTACCGGTTACGATATCATCTTCTTCTGGGTCGTCCGCATGGTCTTCAGTTCCATGGAGTTCATGGGTGAGGTCCCGTTCAAGCAGGTGCTGTTGCACGGCTTGGTTCGCGACTCCCAGGGAAGAAAGATGTCCAAGTCACTGGGCAACGGCATCGACCCCGTCGATATTATCGACCAATATGGTGCCGATACGCTGCGCTTCACCTTGGTCACCGGCAACACGCCGGGCAACGACATGCGTTTCCACATGGAGCGTGTGGAGGCTAGCCGCAACTTTGCCAACAAGATCTGGAACGCCTCGCGCTTCGTGCTGATGAACCTGCACGATTTTGATCTCAGCGAGAGCCGCTGGGAGAACCTCAGCTTGGCCGACCGCTGGATCCTCAGCCGCCTCAATGGTACCATCAACGAAGTCAACCGTTATATGGAGCGCTACGAGTTCGGCGAAGCCGGCCGCATCCTCTACGACTTCATCTGGTCCGAGTTCTGCGACTGGTTCATCGAGCTGGCTAAGCCTCGTCTCTATGGCGGCGATCAGGATGAGAAACGCACGGCCCAAACCGTGCTCGCTCACACCCTCAGCCGCACCATGGAACTGCTGCATCCCTTTATGCCTTTCATCACCGAGGAGATCTGGCAGTGCCTGCCTCACGAAGGTGAGAGCATCATGAGGACTGCATGGCCGGAGGCACAAGAACGCTTCAATGATACCGAGGCTGAGCGGCAGATGGGGATCATCATGGATGCCATCCGTTCGATCCGCAATATCCGCGCCGAGATGAATGTCAACCCCGGCAAGAAGGCGGAAGTGATTGTGGTCGCCACCAATCCCGAGGGCTATCAGACTGCCCTCGCTGGCCAGAACTATCTCCAGCATCTCGGATCGGCCTCGCAACTGATGCTTCACGAACACTTGGAGCAGAAGCCGGCCAAGGCGATGACCGCCGTGGTCTCCGGTCTGGAGATCTACCTGCCGCTGGCGGGCCTGATCGATCTGGATAAAGAGATCGAACGCCTGAACAAGGAGTTGGCTGGTCTGGTCAAGGAAGTGGAACGGATCGAGACCAAGCTCAATAACCCTGGCTTCGTCAATAAGGCTCCCGCCCATGTGATCGAGCAGGAGAAGGCGAAGTTGGTCGACTACGCCGAGAAGCAGGCCAAGGTCAGGGCGAGGTTGGAAGA